>CBFGLP010001416.1:0-6612 GCA_965649595.1 uncultured Myxococcales bacterium
CGCAGCCGCAGCGGCATGCTCCGGCTCCGGCAGATCCTCCCGCTCGCGCCGCTGCATGACGACGATCGCAAGCTCATCGATCACGTCGACGGCGTGCTGGTCCGCGCGCTCGGCATCAAGCCGCCGCGCCCCGAGGTCGTCCTCACCAGCGAGCCGAGCCGCTCCCAACAGCTCCCCTGGCAGCCACGCGCGCTCAGCCCCGCACAGATCGAGCAGTTCCTGACCGACGGCTTCGCGGTCGTGCGTGGCTGCTTCGATCGCGAGCTAGCCGCCCGCTGGGTCGCCGACGCCAATCGACGCATTCGCGACGAGCCCGAGCGCTGGGTCCGAGCCTACGATCCGAGCGACCCGAGCAAGAGCCTGCGCGACTACGATCCGAACCGCCCGGACACCTGGACCTGGGACCGCATCGATCTACAGGGTAACCAGACCGTGGTGATCGAGGAGTTCGCCCCGCGGGCATGGGGCGCGATCTTGGATCTGCTCGGCGGACCCGAGCGAATCAAGACCAAGACCTGGACCAACTACCTGATCGCCAACTTCTGCGCCGACGCGCACCTCGACGTGCCCGGACCCGCGCCCGATTGGTTGAGCTGGCACATCGACGATCCGAGCCCGGTCACCCGCCTCGATCGAATCACCAATGGGCTGGTCGGCATCGCGCTCTTCTCCGACCTGCTCCCGCGCTCCGGCAACACCTGGCTGGCTCCGGACTCGGTCGCTCGGGTCGCCCGCGAGCTCGCGGCGCACCCCGAGGGGGTCGACTTCTGCACCAACCGCGGGTCGTCGATCACCGTGCACTGCCAGCGCTTCCACGAGGTCACCGGTGAGGCCGGCGACATGCTGCTGATGCACCCCTTGATGATGCACTCGGCATCACCCAACCGCAGCGGACGGATCCGCTGGATGGGCAACCCGATGATCTACCTCGAGCGCCCGCTCGAGCCGCTGCGCCCAATCGCCGAGCTCTCGCCGGTCGAGCTGGCGATCCGACGGGCGATCGAGTGACTCAGTAAGACAGCCCGATGCGGCGGTAGATCGCCGCCAGCAGCCACATCGGTCCGATCAGCAGGAACTGCAGATCCTCGAAGAACGAGGGCTTCTTGCCCTCAATCTTGTGGCCGATGAACTGCCCGATCCACGCGACCACGAAGATGATCAGCGAGGTCAGCCAGATCGGCTCGGGCAGGACCATGGTGATGCCGATCATCGCCGAGCCGACCAGGACCATGCCGATGGCCAGTGGGACCGAGAGCATGGCGTAGTAGACGATCGCGAACGCAATCAGCCCGGTGCCCCAGTTGAGCCAGGGGTTGTCGAAGGGGCTCGGGATCGCGGCGAGCAAGCCGAGCAGGCTGATCATGATCCACGGGATGCAGATCCAGTGGATGGTCTTGTTGATCGGGTTTTGGTGGCTCTCACCGTAGGCGTCGAGCCAGTCTTGTGCGGTGCGCATGGGTGTCCTCGCGGAGGATAAACCGGCCAGTCGACGTCTGGGCCATTCCCACGAGCCGACCTCGGTCATGGAGAATATAGTCTGGGCGGATTACATACTAACAACAGGAAAGCGCAAAAAGCGCGCCGTCCTTGGCGCGAGCAGCGTCGCATGCAGCATCATGTACAATTCCGCCAGCGCGGAATTCCGCTTGATGTAAAATTCTGCCTCTGATATAGCTCTCCTGTGAGCCAGGGTACTACACACCAGATGGAGAGCTCTCGGCTGGATGTGGCACTGCGGGATGCGCTCATCCCGCGCTCTCCCGATGAGCGAGCTCGGGTTCCAACTGCAATCTCTTCCGCGATTGCGGCACTGAATTGCCCCTTTCCGGCGGCGGTACATCCCAACGCGGATGAGGCGCAACGTGCATCGCTCCGCTGGCTGACAAAGTTCAACTTCGGCGTTGGCGATTCGGCGTATCGACATGCTCGGACCGACGATTTCTCGCTGCTGGTGTCGCGCTGGTACGCCAATGCCTCCGCAGAGGACTACCAGATCATCTCCGATTTCCACGTCGCGCTCTACATCCTCGATGACGTGTGTGACGAGCACGTGGTCGGCCGAGATCCTGGCCCGCTGACCGAGCTTCACGATCGCATCCTCGCCATCTTGAACGAGGCCGAGCCCCAACCGAGCGACCTGCCCTTGGTCCACGCGTTCGCCGACGTTCAGAAGCGAATGCGCTCACGAATGTCGCGGTTCTGGATGAACCGACTGATCTTCGACGTGCAAGCGTACTTCGAGGCGACCCTGTGGGAGGCGAAGAGCCGGCTCGAGGGCCGCACGCCGACCACGGCAGAGTACGTCCAAATGCGCGCTTACACGAGCGCCGTCGATGTCTACCTCGATTTGATCGAGTTCGCCGAGGGGTTCGAGCTCCCCATTCGGGTACGCACACACCCCTTGGTCAAGCAGATCGCGCTGCAGACCAACAACATCATTTGTTGGTGCAACGACATCCTCTCGCAGAGCAAAGAATCCGAGCAGGGTGACGTCAACAACATCATCTTCACTTTTCAACGAGATGGCCAATCGTTGGAAGAGGCGATCCAGTCCGCCGTCCGCCTGCACAATCAACAAGTCGCGCTATTCGAGGACGCGTGCGGGCGCCTGCCGTCGTTCGGTCCGGACATCGACGCAATGCTGCGTCGCTACATCTGCGGAATGGAATGGATGATCCGCGGAAATCTCGACTGGTCCGTGTCGATCACCAAGCGATTCGGTTTTGCCCCCACCGCGATGGCAATGTGCTGATGCGATCGCGCCCCTAGCTCGGCATCGGCCCGGGCTCGACTCGGTTCGGCCCGCTCAACCGGCAACTTCGAGCTGGAGTCGCGCAATGGCGGCTTGCGCCTGCTCGGCCTGGGGACCGACCACGCCGAGATGATCCAGCGCTGCCGAGGCCTCTTCGATCTTGAACGCCTTTACTTGGACTCCGAACCAGGACGCAGCGGTGACGATGCCGCGCACCATCCCCGAGCTGGTAAGGACGGCGCACCGGGCGTTCTGGGAGGTCATGGCCTCGAACGCCTGCTTGCGTTGAACGCTGGTCACCTCCGTACCGCCCACTCCGATGTGGAGGTACTTCTTGTACGATTTCGTTTGGAGGTCGTGAACGTAGGCATCCCAGGTCGCATCCTGCAGAATGACGCCGTTGCTCGCAGCCACGATGAGGTCCCCGATGACCACCCACTTTAGACGTCCCGAGCTCATGACGGGACCTCTGCGCCAGATCCTGGCCTCTTGATCACGGCCAGAAGGTACACCCTCACTCCTACCGAAGCAAGGACGGTTGCCTACATAGCCTACAATAGATCACATTGCGCCTGAGGCGCCATGCGCTCAATCGAGTGACAACGCCAACTTCAGCCCCGGAGGGCTGACGACGACAATTCAATTGGGACGTCGGCCAACGATCCAAACGAACGCTGGGTCGTCCATGCCCCGTCCGAACGGCTCGCCGATCCCAATCCAGGGCCCTCCCCTGACGATGTGGGGTTCGACGAGCACGACCTCGAACCCCGCCAGACGCATCATCGAGCAGGTTTCGCTGATCGTCGTCACTCGCAGGCAATCGTGATGCTCGAAGGTCGTCCCGCTGATCTCCAAGAGCGGGTCCGGTCCCAACTCGCGCGCAACCTTGGCCCAGCGGCGCTCGTTCACCACCCCTTCGAAGCTGGCGATCGTCGCCATCCGCCCGAGCTCGACCAGGCGCCCATCCGGCAGCCGGTCCCGTCGGACGAGCTCGCGACCAAACACCGGCCACATCGCCAGCAGGTTGCGGTGATCGAGGATTAGCAGCCCACCAGGCCGGATCGCCCGACGCAGCCGACGAAGCGCGTCGAGTTGCTGGTCCTCGTCGGCGAGCGAGGCCAGCAGACCGCACATGATCAAGGCCGCGTCGAACTCGGCCTCGCTCCGGAGGTTGCGGACGTTCGCGTGCATCAGCCGGGTCGAGTGACCTTCCTCGGACAGCCGGGCGCGGCAGCCAGCCACGGCGCGGGGCTCGATGTCGAGGCCAGTGACCCATCGTCCCCGCCGCAGCAAGGGCAGCAGCAAGGTCCCTAGGCCGCAGCCAACCTCGAGCAGCTCGCGAATTTCGCGTCGAGCGAAGTGCGAGCACGCGCGCTCGATCAGGTCGAGCTCCGAGCGAAGCGGCTCACAGGTCTCGTCGAGCGCGTCGTGACCCGCGAGCGCCAGCTCGAGCTCGGCGATCGCCACCGCAGCCCCGAACTCGGCCACGCGCGAGTCACTGCGCACGAAGTCTGGATCGAGGCGCGGACTCACCCGCGCGAGCCTATCAGGACGGCGCGGTGAGGGCAGGCAGCCGACCGGTCGGCGAGTTTCCCCACGATCCCGACCCACCGCAGAAGGCTTCTCAGCGGCGCGGCGCGGTGTAGGGTCCGCGGCCGTGCGGCTCCACGAACTCGAGGGTCACAAGGTAGGCATCTGCGTCTCTGGCGGTCTCGACAGCAAGACCGTGACGACGCGGCTCATCCAGGCGGGGATCGAGTGCGTCTGCTTCACGGCAGATCTCGCTCAGCCCGACGAAGACGACATCGAGAACGTCCGCACGAAGATGCGGCCGACCGGGGCCGAGACGGTGATCGTCGATCTCAAGCAGGAGATGGCCGAGGCCTGCTTCCGGATGGTCCGGACCCAGTCGACCTATGACGGCGGCTACTGGAACACGACCGGCATGGCCCGCGCGGTCACGGTCAAGGGCCTGCTCCACGCCATGCGCGAGCGCGGCTGCACCGTGCTGGCCCACGGCGCGACCGGCCGCGGCAACGACCAGATCCGCTTCGAGCGCTACACCAACTTGTTGGCCCCGACCATGAAGGTCTACGCGCCCTGGCGCGACCCGCTGCTGCTCGAGCAGTTCCCCGGGCGCAAGCAGATGGCCGCGTTCTTGCGCGAGCAAGGCATCGAGGCGGACGTCGGCCCGCGCAAGCGCTACTCGACCGACGCCAACCTGGCCGGGCTCTCGCACGAGGCCGAGGATCTCGAGGACATCGAGACGCCGATGACGATCGTCGATCCGGTCATGTGCGTGTGGCCGCACGCGGCCCCCGACGAGATCGAGGACGTCACGCTGCGCTTCGAGATGGGCAACTGCGTGGCGATCAACGGCGGGCACGTGTCGCCGCTGCAGGCGATGCAGGCGGCCAACCGGATCGCCGGGCGTAACGGGATCGGGCTCAAGAGCGCGCTCGAGAACCGGATCATCGGGACCAAGAGCCGCGGCGTGTACGAGGCGCCTGGGCTCGAGCTGCTCGGCCACGGCCTGCGGGCGGTCTACCAGGCGGTGCTCGATCGCCGCTCGAGCCAGCTGCTCGCCAGCCTCTCGCCGCTCTACGCCCAGTCGATCTACGACGGCCGCGTGTTCGAGCCGCAGGCCCGGGCGATCCTCGCCGCCGTCGACACGCTAGCCGAGTACGCCACCGGCACCGTCGTGCTCGGCCTCTACCGCGGGAACATGTACTTCAAGGCCCTGCGCGACTGCCCGCACTCGCTCTACAACGAGGCGGACGCGTCGATGGAGGCCAGCGAAGGCCTCAACCCGGTCAGCTCGCAGGGCTACGTCGAGATCCAGCAGGTCGAGGCCAAGGCGCTGGCGCGGGCCAAGCAGATCATCGACTGACGGGCGCCCCACCCTCGCCGTGGTACTCCTGGGCTGACTGAGCCTGCGAGGCTCTGCCGAGTCCCCGTTGCCGAGCCCCAAACGCAAGCGCCGCCCCGTTCACACGCACGTCCCCGAGGCGCGTAGTCACGATCGGCGCCCGCGGGATCCGGATCTCGACGAGGGCGACGAGCGAGGCGAGGGTGCGGTCGAGCCGGGCCTGATCGTCGCGCACCACGGAGTCGCGGTGCTCGTGCTGCTCGACGCCGAGGGCAGCGAGGGCCAGCCGGTCACCAAGATGGTCCGGGTCCGGCGGCGCTCGGGCCATGTCGTCGGTGATCGCGTCGAGGTGGTCGGTGAGCGGCTGGTCCAGCTCGAGCGACGCAACGAGCTGCGTCGGCGCGACGCGTTCGGGCGCGTGCACGTGGTCGCTGCCAACCTCGACGTGCTCGGGATCGTGGTCGCGCCGGTGCCCCCGCCGCCGCAGGGCTTCGTCGATCGAGCGCTGGTCGCCGCGGCGGCGGCCGGGATCACGCCGGTGCTGGTGATCAACAAGGCCGACCTCCCAGGCGCCACGCAGCTCGAGGCAGAGCTGCGCGCGACCTGGCCGAGCGACGCGCTCGGCCAGCCGCTGCAGGTGTTCGTGCTCTCGGCCGCCGAGCAGCGCGGGCTCGAGCCGCTACAGGAGTTCCTCGCCAGCGCAGACGAAGGGTCGCACGCTCGCAAGGGCCGGCGCGCCGCGTTCGTCGGCACCTCGGGCGTGGGCAAGAGCTCGCTGCTCAACACCCTGCTGCCGGAGCTCGATCTGGTCGTGCAGGCGATCAACGAGATATCCGGCCTCGGTCGCCACACCACGACGACGGCGACCCTGCACATGCTGCCGAGCGGCGGTGAGCTGATCGACACGCCAGGGTTTCGCGACTTCGGCTTGGTCGAGATCGAGAGCCGAGCGCTCGCCCGCTACTTTCCGGGCTTCGACACGATCCTCCGC
>CBFGLP010001417.1:0-6610 GCA_965649595.1 uncultured Myxococcales bacterium
CTTCCAGAGGGCGCGCTCGGGGTCCGGATCGGGATCGAGGGCGATCGAAGGCTCGATGGTCCGAGTCGCCGCTCCGCTGGCGAGGACGATCGTCGGCTCGACGAGGGGCTCGACCTGAACATCCGGAGCGTCGAGCTCGAGCGCCAGCAGGGCCCGCGCGCTGTCCGAGCGCTGCACGGGACCTGCGTTCGCCGGCTCCTCGCTCGCACCCGCCAGCCCGGCGCGGGTCAGCAGGGCCGACAGCACGAACACCGAGAACAGAGCGGGAAGGCGGCGCAGCAAGAGATACCTCCTGCTGCGCTATCCCACATCCCGCGTGGGCACCCAAAAATCCGACGAAGCGTGGCCCGGGTCAGGGCACTAGAACTTCATCCCGCGGCCTACCTCGTCGATGACGGACATGATCCAGACGATCGAGACGATGTAGAGCACGAAGCCGACGATGACCATGATGCCCATGGTCTGCCAATAGACCCGTTGGGCATCGACCGCCTGCTCGAGCTCCGCCACGCCGCCGCCGTGCATCAGCCGATTGATCGCGCTCGAGTAGCGGACCAACAAGACCGCGGGGATCAAGGCGAACGCGCCCGCCAGCAAGTAGAGCAGCGCGAAGCCCATCGGCATGCCCATTTTCGAGAACGCGGCGAGCATCCCGAGCGTCCCGAGCACCATGAAGCCGGTCCCGATGAAGCCGAGGATCGCGAGGAACAATACCCAAGGCCGAGTCTTGCGGAGCGATTCGATGACGCCGCCGCTGACTTGGCCTTGCGGATTGGCCCACTGGTTTTGGGTCGGCGCGCTCGGGGGCTGGTAGGGGTTGAAGCCGTACTCGGACATCGGGCGGAGCTTATCGAAGTTCGAGGGCGACCGGCCTCCCCCTCGATCTTCGGCCCTGCGCGCTCCATTCAGCCCCCGAGGGGGCTGGTGATGCCCGTGGCGCCGATTCGCGCGTCGGCGGCAGACCGCCGCCGGAGCGGACTAGCCCTTGGCTTCGGCCACGCGCCGCTTGAGGCGGGCCTTGAGCTTCGCTTGGTTCTTGCGCCGGCGCATCTTCATCGTCCTACGGTTGTCGCCTCGTCCCATGATGTCTCTCGATTCGGTCGGGTTGGAAGGGGCGGAAGAATGGACCAGCCGCCCGGGGTTGGTCAACCAGAGCAGCCAAAGGCCACGAGGGCGGGGCGCGCCGGCCAGGCTTGACAGGCGTGCGGGGGTGGGTTTTGACGGCGTCCCATGCTCGACATCAAGTTGCTGCGCGAGCAGCCGGAGTTGATCGCCCAGAACCTCCGCGACCGCAACGTTCGGATCTTTTCCCGCGAAGAGCTCGGCGACATCGACGCTACCGACCTGGCGGCCGCGACGGTCGCTCGCCTGGCTCAGCTCGATGGTCGTTGCCGCGAGCTGGTCGCCGAGGCCGATCGACTCCGCCGCGAGCAGAACGAGAACTCGGAGGCGATGAAGGCGGTCGGCAAGCTGCCCAAGGATCAGCAGGCGGCCGCCCGGACCCCGCTGGTCGAGCAAGGCCGCGCGCTGCGGGAGCGCGAGCGCGAGCTGAGCGAGCAGACCGAGCAGGCCCTGAAGTCGCGCGACGAGGTCTGGGCGCGCGTGCCCAACCTGACCCACCCGGACACGCCGCGCGGCAACACCGACGACGATCACCGCGAGCTGCGGACCTGGGGGGCCAAGCGCGACTTCGCGGCCGAAGGATTCACGCCGCGCGACCACCTCGAGATCGCCGAGTCGCTGAATCTGATCGACTTCGCCGGCGGGGCCAAGGTCGTCGGACAGAAGTTCTACTACCTCAAGAACGAGCTGGTGCTGCTCGACATGGCCTTGCAGCGCTACGCGCTCGACGTCGCGCTGCGCCACGGCTTCGTGCTCCACACGACCCCCGATCTCGCCCGCGTCGAGATCCTCGACGGGCTCGGCTTCAACCCGCGCGGCGAGTCGACGCAGGTCTACAGCATCGCCAACTCCGATCTGTGCCTGGTCGGGACCGCCGAGATCACGCTCGGGGGCTTGCTCGCCGACGAGATCCTCGAGGCCGAGCAGCTGCCGATCCTGTTCGCCGGCCTCTCGCACTGCTTCCGCACCGAAGCCGGCTCGCACGGCCAGGAGTCGAAGGGCTTCTACCGGGTGCATCAGTTCACCAAGGTCGAGCTGTTCGCGTTCACGACCGGCGAGCTCGATCAGAGCGAGGCCATGCACGCGCGCTTGCTCGCGATCGAAGAGGAGATCTTCCAGGGCCTCGAGCTGCCCTATCGCGTGCTCGACATCGCCAGCGGCGATCTCGGCGGGCAGGCGTATCGCAAGTTCGACATCGAGGCTTGGATGCCCGGTCGCGGCAAGTACGGCGAGGTCACCAGCACCAGCAATTGCACCGACTATCAGGCGCGGCGGCTCAAGATCCGCTATCGCCCGATCTCCGCCGACGGCAGCAAGGCCAAGCCGCAGATGGTCCACATGCTCAACGGCACCGCGATCGCCAACTCGCGCGCGATCGTGGCCTTGCTCGAGAACTATCAGCAGGCCGACGGCAGCGTGCTGGTGCCGGACAAGCTGCGGGCCTGGTGTGGGTTCGATCGAATCGGGCCGCGCTGATTTTTGTCGAGTCGCTCGCGCTCGTCGGGAGACTCGACGAGCGCGTCGTCGTCCGGCTCCCCGAGCTCGAGATCGTCGAACCGAGTCAGTCCAGATCGAGAGGATCGGTGGTGATCGGCCAATGGACCCCGCGTGTTCGTTTGCGGGTGCCACGCTTGCGAATCGGCTCCCGCTCGGTCTGCGGTTCGCAGGGCTGCTCGGGCTCGGGCGGTGGAGATATCAGCTCGGGTGGTTCCTCCAGCGGTGCTTTCGTGGGGATCACGACTGGCGCGTGGCTCTGTGCTTCAGACGGCGCGGGATCGCTGACCACCGGCACGCGCTCCGACTCGTGCTCGTGGGGCGTGCACGCGCTCCCCCAACCCGGCTAGGAACGCTCGTGCGCGCTCGGGTCCCATCGCGGACAGATCGTGAACCGGCCTCGTGCAGCGATCGCAGAAGCGCTCTACTCCGCTCGCGCTCGGCCGCATGCGATCCCAGTCTTCGTCGCAGGGGAGCTCGATCGGAGCCTCGTCCGCTCGCATCGGCCGGCCGCAACGTCCAGATCGCAGCCACGGTCTCTGACCCTTCAGAGCCCAATCGACGAACCGGGGAGCTGACACCCATTCCGCCGACGTGCACCAGCTCGCGGATCGCGGCTCTCGCAGCATGGGTCAGAGCTGTAGGGTCCCAGGGTATGGGATCGACCCACACGGGCATTCATGGAGGAAATTTCAGGGCTTCCCAGATTCGCAGGAAAATCGACCCTGACGCGGGAAGGACCGAGGTCAGCGCCTCCGCCATGGTATGGTCCGCGTCGTGGGCGGCTCGGCGAGTCGATGGCGTTCGCGGGTGCGCGGCCGGTGGGCCTTGGGCCTGCTGCTCGTGCCCGCGCTCGCGTGTGATCGCCGAGTCGAGAGCTTCCCCGACGAGGGCATCGCAGACGAAGCCGCCGAGACCGAGGGCGAGTCCGAGGACGCCGATGACGAGGTGCCGATCGACGCGGACGAGAGCGGAGGATCGGTCAGCTGCTCGCCCGAGGTCGTCGACCTGCGGATCACCGATGCGACCAATCCAGCTTCGGTCGAGTGCGTCGAGCGGGTCACTGGCAACCTGACGATCGGGCCCACGACCACGCTGACCGATCTCTCGATCTTGTCCGAGCTGCGCGAGGTCGGTGGATCGATCGAGCTGCATGGCAACCTCTCGCTCACTAGCCTCGAGGGGCTCGAGCAGCTCGAGAGCGCCTCGTGGCTGCACGTCCGCCGCAACAACGCGCTCGGTGATCTCCACGGGCTCGACGGGCTGACCACGGTCAGCCACATCACCATCGCCAACAACGACGCGCTGACCAGCCTCGCGGGCCTGCCCGAAGGGCTCAGCCCGGCCGTGCTCGAGATCGCCGACAACGACTCGCTCGAGCGCCTCGACGGTTTGCCGGTGTTCCTCGCGCCCGGTGACGGCAGCCCGCTGCACGTCGAGGTCGAGAATCACGGCCTGCTCAGCGATCTCGGCGGGCTCTCGACCTGCTGCTCCGCTCAGCCGATCGCGCTGCTCTTGGCCCGCAACGCCAAGCTGGTCGATCTCGGCGGGCTCGAGCAATTCCAGCGCTTCAACGCGCTTCGCCTCGATGACAACCGCGCGTTGGCCAGCCTCGAAGGCGTGGACGCGAGCGAGATCGACACCCTCGAGCTGACCTACAACCGCTGCGAGACCACCTCGATCCCCAGCCTGGTCGACTTCGAGGGCCTCGAAGAGCTGACCAGCGTCGGCGTGATGCGGATCGAGTGGGCCAGCTCGGTCGAGAGCTTCGCGGGGCTCGCGAGCCTCGTCGACGTCAGCAAGCTCTACGTGCGCAACAACGTGAGCCTGCCTTGGAGCGCGGTGCTCGAGCTGGTCGCCAAGACCGGGCCGGTGTTCGAGGGCTGCGGCGGGATCGGGGGACCGACCTGCGTCGCGGAGACCTGCCAGACGCTCTTTTGAGGTCGTCGAGCGATCGGATGCTGCGTAATAGAGTCTTGGTTGGAGCCTCGTTGTTGGCGGTGCTCGCGTGTGCGGGCCGAGCCGAGCAACGAGCGGACGATCCCGAACTCGAGCCTGCGATCGTCGAAGGGCTCGGGCGCGTGTGCGTGGTCGGGTCGGTGTCCCGGCTGCATCTGCAAGCCTATGCGCGAGACGGCGCGATCGTGACTCCGACCTCGACCGGCGAGCGCACGTGCAGCGATCTCGGGCCTGGCCTGGCGCTGGTCATTACGCAGAGCGAGGGGCACAAAGCGCAGGTTGCTCTCGCGTGGGTGGACGTCGGGGAGACCACGACCATCGAGCTCGGCCCGCCGCTGAGGCTCGGCGCCACTGCTCCTTCGACTGAGGCGCTGGCCAACATCGTGGCCGCAGGCAGTTGCGCTTGGCCCAATCAGGGTTGTTCCGCAGCCAGGGTCGCCGCTGACGTCGAGCGACTCCAGTCAGCGACGAGCTCTGCATCCGTCCGCGAGCGACAGGCCGCTCGCTTCGCGCTCTTGGGCGTGTACGAGGCCATACCGGACCTGGCGAGCCTGGACGAGCAGCGGCAGCTGATGAACCAGGTCTGGGACGAGCTTGATGAGGCACCGCTGGTTGCGGCGTCGTTCCCTAGCGTCGTGGTCATGATCGTCGACGATCGCGGACCCGAAGCTCGTGACGAGCTCGAGCAGATGGCGAGCGAGGCGACCGGTGCCGGTGCGCAGTGGTCGGCACACATTCGCGGGTTCATGCTCGCTCACTTGATCGAGACCGCAGGCGGGGACGAAGCGGCCGATGCCACGCGCACGCGGCTACGAGCGGTGGTGCGAGCGGATCCGAAGCTGCGCGAGAGCATGTGGGGGGCCAAGATCATCAGCGAGACGCCGCTCGCCGCACACATGCTCGAGCGGGCCGAGCTACTCGCGCGGGACGTCGTCGAAGAGCTCGCGCCCCGCCCCTGCGAGCAGGCCTCGCGCTGGTTGATCTACTTTCATCTGTCCACCTGTGGAGCCTGCAAGCGTGCTACCGAGCGCGTGGGCGGTCTGCTGGATTCGCGCTCTGAGGATCTTCGCGTGGTCACCGTGCCGCTCGACAGCGAGCTCCCGGCGTTCGCGGATCGACCCAACGTTGCGACATCGACCCTCAGCCCCGCACTGGAGGGCTGGTTCGTAGAGACACGCGGTGGCGTCGTGGCTCCCTACTTCATCGGGCTGCAATGCGGCGAGTCGGCCGAGCTGCAGCTGGTCGGGCTCGGATCCTTCGACGAGGCCACGAAGTGGACCAGCCCTGCGACCCCGGCTTCGCCAGAATCGCAAGGCTGATCCCTCGACATTCGATTGCGGCGCGGATCCTTACTGCGGATCCGGGAAGCACTCGAAGTCGATCTCGCCGTTCGCCTGACCCCAGTCGAGGTTGGTGGCTTCGAACTGGACCCCGAAGGGCATGCCGATCGCGTTCACGGCGTTGAGATCGCCTTGATTGATGAACCCCCAGTACTCGCTGGCGAGGTAGAGCCCGCCGCCGTGGTCCATCACGTAGTCGACGATCGTCTGGCTCTCCGCCGCCGTGGTCGCGGCCAGCGTGCAGTAGATGACCGCGTCATACTCTTGCGCGAGCAGGGCCGGGTTGCCGACGTACTGGGCCGGCAGGTGATCGCCCGCGTAGGTCAGATCCGGGTACGCGCCGAGGTTGTTGCCGAGCCCGTCGCACAGGTAGCGGCCGAAGCTGAGCACCTTGGGCATGCTCATGCCGGTCTGGCCCAGCCACTCCCACAGCGGGCAGTCGGTGATCTCTTTGTAAAGGATGTTGGTGTCGGCCGTGTAGATCACCCGGCCGGTGCCGACCTCGTCGAGCGCGTAGATGATCTTGTCGCCCTGCAAGGTCGCGTAGCCGAGGAACTGCGTGCCCGGCAGCGCGACGAAGCTCGACGACTGGGTCGAGTCGAGCGTCACGCCACACTGCGTGCAGTTACCACCGCTGTCGGTCGTGGTCGACTCGCTGGTGCTCTCTTCGGTCGAGTCGGTCTCGGTCGAGTCGG
>CBFGLP010001418.1:0-2144 GCA_965649595.1 uncultured Myxococcales bacterium
AGCGAAGATGCTCGATAGTCCGTGAGGAAGCGTCACGGTTCGGGCGCGGGCCCATTCGACAGATGGGTCGTGAATGATTGCGCGATTCAATCACTCGATTATGGATCATTGAATGATCGACTAAGACTTCTTTCCAAATAAGCTGCGCAGCCCAAACCCCTTCTTGTCGTCTTTCTTGTCGTCTTTCTTGCGCTCGCTGCTCGGCCCGTGCTGGCGCAGCTTGAGCACCCGCAGCTGGCGTTCGGCGTCGATATTGCGAGGATCGATCCGCAGCGCCTCGACGAAGCGCAGCTTGGCCGGGTCGGGCTCGTCGATCTGCAAGTGCAGCAGTCCGGCGAAGTAATGCGCGCGGCCGCACTTGGGCGATTGCTCGATCACCTGCGCGAGCCGGGCGAGCGCGGCGCGGGTCTCGTCGGGTTTGCGCGAGCCGGCTTGATGGGTCGTGTAGACCAGCGCAGCCTCGATGTCGCCGTCGTTGGGGCTCAGCGTGTGGGCGCGGGCGTAGAGATCGCGGGCGCGATCCCAGAGGTTGCCGGCCAATAGCTTGTCGGCGTCGCGGGCGAGCAGCTCGGCCTCGAACACGTTGCGGACCACGGCGGTCGCGTCTTCGTTGGCCTTGATCGAGCCGCCCGCCGCGATTGCGTCGCGCAGCTTCTCGCGCTGGTCCTTGTCCGACAGCACGCCATACGCCTCCGACAGGGCCGCGAACACCCGCTCGACACGATCGCGCAGGCGGCTGCGACCGCTGGCCTCGAGCGCGTCGGGATGGAAGGTCTTGCTGAGCTCGGCCCAGCGATCCCGGACCTCGCGGCGCTCGGCCTCGAGCGGGAGCTCGAACAACTCGAAGGCGTTGACCTCGGCGGCGACCTTGGCCTCGAGCGCGGCGAGGCGCTGCTCGAAGTCGTCGTCCTGTCGAACGGACGGCGGCGTGGGCTTGTCGGGCTCGGGTACGGGCTTGCTGGTGGGTATCGGCGGTTGCGTGGGCGAAGGCGGCGGCTTGCTCGGCTTGCTCGGTGAGTCGGCGGGCTTGCTCGCCGGCTTCGTGGGCTTGCCCGACTCGGTGGCTCGGTCGCCGGCGACCGACTCGGCTGCGCTGGCGGCCGCCGTGGCCCCCTTGGAGATCGCTGCAGCGGCGTCCTGCCCATGCCGCAGCATCTGACATGCCCACAGCGTGTAGACGATCTGCAGCGTTCGCAGCGAGTCGACCCCTGGCGCGCGCATGCCCGCGAGCGTGGTGCCACGCGAGAGCAGGTCGAGCACCGCGAGGTCGTGACCGACGAAGCCGAACTGTCGCTGGTAGCGAGGGAACGCGGGGGTGGCCACGAGGTCGCCCGCGAGCACTCCACCACCCATCTCGGCCTCGATCGCGGCGGCGGCGAGGTGAGTCGTGACCCCGCGGAAGATCAGCGCGAGCACGTTGATCGGCGCGAGCTCGTCGGCTTTGCCCTTGTCGTGATCGACGGCGCGGATCTTGACCTCGGCGCGGCGCAGCGCGAACAGATGGGCCAGCTTGCGCGCGCACTGGTTGCGCAGCGCATCGGTCCGAGTGGCGGCATCGATCGCGCCGAATTGCAACAAGATCGCCCCGAGCGGGCCTTGGCCGTTGGCCACCCCTCGCAGCCCTCGCTCGAGCGTGGCGGCGTCGATCGAGCCCTTGCTGACCAGCAGCTCACCGAGCCGATCGGCGTCGCTGTCCCAGTCGGTGAACACCGGCATGCCGCCGCGAATCCACACGCGGCGCTGCGCCGAGCCAGCTTCGCTGCCCGGCTGGTCCAGCTGCAGGATGCCGGTGAAGCGCTGGCGCAGCAGCGCGAAGAGCAGCCGGGTCACCGACATCCCTCCTGCGCTCGGGTCGAGCCCGATCGTCCGGGAGTCGCTCGCTGCGTCGCTCATTCGTCGGTCGAGCTTAGCAGGGTGCGGCGCCGCGGCCTACCGCGTCGGCATCGACGATCTGGCTCAGATCGCCCTGATCCTGCTACGTTGACCCGAATGCCCTCGTCCCACAGCGCCTCGGTCGTCCGCGCGGGAGGTCGCGCGTGAGCATCAGCTTTGCCGTCGGCCGCGAGCGGGTTCGCTTCGCCGGGAAGACCGACACTGGTCGCGTCCGCTCGCACAACGAGGACAACCTGCTGATCCCCGACGAG
>CBFGLP010001419.1:0-4470 GCA_965649595.1 uncultured Myxococcales bacterium
GCCGAGGTTGTCGAGCACGTCGAATTCCACCCGATGAAGGGTCCGATGACCACCCAGAGCCTGCGCGGGCTCGACAACCATGGGCCGATGCACTGGCGCGGCGACCGTAACGGGGAGGGGCAGGGCCCGAGCGTGCAGCCCGATGGCGGTGCGTTCAGCGAGGTCGCGGCGTTCAACGCGTTCATCGTCGCGTTCGAGGGCTTGCTCGGCCGCGACCAGCCGCTGACCGCGGCCCAGATGCAGGCGTTCACCGACTTCCAGCTGCAGGTGATGTACCCGCCGAATCCGATTCGTGCGCTCGACAACTCGCTCACCGCCGATCAGCAAGAGGGCCGCGAGTTCTTCAACAACAATCTCGCGTTCAACAACTTCGTCGACAATACCGACTTCACCTGCGCGGACTGTCACGTCATCGATCCGCAGGGCAACGCGGAATACGGGGTCGCGCGCCCGGGCTTCTTCGGCAGCGACGGGCAGGTGGTGCTGGCCGAGTTCTCGCAGACGTTCAAGATCCCGCACCTGCGCAACCTCTACACCAAGGTCGGCACGTTCGGGTTCCCCGGCAACGACTTCTTCTTCAACCGCCCCGGTCTGCCCTTCTACGACGAGTCCCACCAGGGAGATCAGATCCGCGCGTTCGGCTTCACGCACGACGGGTCGAAGGACACCCCGATGCGCTTCTTCAATGCGTTCGCGCTGACGCCGGACGGCTTCCAGGACTTCGAGAAGATGCGCAAGGTCGCCGATTTCATCTTCGCGATGGACACCAACCTCGCGCCGATCGTCGGCCAGCAGGTCACCCTCGCCAAGCACGACTTCGTCGCCGCGCTCGCGCGAGTCGATCTGCTCCGCGAGCGCGCCGAGCAGGGCGAGTGCGAGCTGATCGCCAAGACTCGGGTTGGCGGGCTCGAGCTCGGGCTCTATTACGAGGGCGGCTCGTTCGAGACCAGCTTCGCGGCGCTGCCGGAGATGAGCGACGAGCAGGTCGAGCTGCTAGCGATCGTGGCGCCCGTGACCTTCACCTGCGTCCCGCCGGGTTCCGGCGTCCGGCTCGGGGTCGATCGCGATGGTGACGGTCATCGCGACGGCGACGAGCGACTCGCCCACAGCGACCCGGCCGATCCGAACGACACGCCCTGACAGGGGTGGATGCCTAGGTCGGCCCGCGGGGCTGACCTAGGCCTGCCTGCTAGGTCGACACGATCTTCAGCTTCTGCAACACGAGCGCCTGCGCGAGGCCATCGCGCAGGGTGCCGAGTGTCCGGAGGCCGGATAGGTCGATCCCCAGCGCGATGATGGTCCTCGCGGTCTGTGGCGACATGCCGACCAGGAACACCTCGGTGCCGAGCATGCGGACCGCCCGGGCCAGCCGAATGATCAGCTGAGCCGCCGTCGTGTCGAAGATCGGCACGCCGGAGATGTCGAGGATCGTGGCTTTGGCGTGCACCCGTGCGACCTCCTCCAGCAGCTTCTCGGTCAGGGTCTCGGCCCGGAAGGTGTCGAAGGTGCCGACCAGCGGCACGACCAGGATGCCCTCGACGACCGGGGCGATCGGCGTCGAGGCTTCGCGGACCATCTCGAGCAGCCGAGTCTTCTCGGCCAGCGCGGCCTGCAGCTCGGCCAGCTGTGACTCGAGCCGCTTGAGCTCGAGCTTCACGGCGCGCTCCTGCAGCGCCGCCTCGCGCTGAACGATGAAGTGCATCGAGCCGACCAGCAGCAGCTCGAAGAACCAGTCCTCGACCGATCGTCGCAAGCCCGTCGGCCCGGACGGGCCGACGAGGCCCTTGTCGGCCTCGGACGCCGAGTCGATGGCGCTCATGACGGAGCTGCGCAGGGTCTGGGCGAAGAAGCGGAGATCCGCGAACAGCAGGGTGTCCGCGGACAGCTCCTCGACGAGCCCTTGCATCGCGTTGCGGATCGCCTCGCGCTTGCTGGACGCGATGTCCTGCTCGAGCGCGAGCAGGACCGAGTCCACGTGTCGTCGGCAGACCTGCTCGCCGATCCGGCCGAACACGCTCGTCGCTCGCCGCGAGAGCCGGTTGACCACGGTGTCGGCGATCTCGCCATGCATGCGATCGAGCAGAGAAGTCGGCATGTCCGCTATCCTCACCAGCTCACGTGGTAGACGCAGGCCGACGCGCCGTCGTCGATGCAACCGCCGGCGCCGTGCTCGACCAGGGCCTTGGCACCGTAGCGGGAGCACGAGCCCTCCATGATCCCGATGTTGAGCGCACACGGGAACCTGGGCGTCCAGATCAGCGTCGCGCTGTGCTCGTCCTCGATCGTGCAGGTGATCTCGCCGATCCCGGGCCCCCGAGCGTTGAGCCGATAGGCCTGGTCGAGGCTCATCAGTAATGTGTGGATGCTGTCGATGCCCGGCGGATATTCGGCGGACTCGATCATCTTCCGGCCGACCTCGATGAGCGCGCCGCGACCGACCTGGGCTTCGATCTTGTAGTAAATCGAGCTCGCCCAATCGAAATCGTACCAGCGAGCCGGATCGGTCCGATCGACGCCAGCATCGGAGAGCAGCTTTTGGCTGATCCGGTCCGAGTGCCCGAGCGCGAGAATGAACGAATTGAGGGCCGCGCCGTTGTACTCGCGTTTCTCCACGCGCGGTTAATACCGTGACGCTGCGATGAGCGTCCACAGGATCTTCCATTCTACGCCCACGCGGCTTGCTCGCAGGATGGGGGGCGCGATTGGCCCTTACCTGTGGCCCAATTCGAGCCGCTGATTGGCGGCATTCGCTCAGATCGCGGGAAGCACGAATTCGGCATAGGGCACCTCCCATACGACCGGGTGGGCGAGCCGGTGCCCGTGATAGCCGTCCTCTCCATACGCGGTGCCGTGGTCCGAGCAGATAATTCCGAGCAGCGGTGCCCGACGGCGCAGCGCGCCGAGGAGCGGCGGCAGCCGACTGTCGACGTAGGCGAGCGCCTCGAGCATGGTGTCGACGTCGTCGCGCTCGCGGCCGGGCAGGTAATGGCAATTCGGCTGGTGCAGGGCAGACACGTTGATGAAGCAGAACACCCGCTGCTCGGTCGGGCGCGCGGCGATACGTTCACACGCCCATGCGATTTGGTAGCGCGTCGAGTCTCGCTCGGTGACGCCGAACTCCGGCGTCCAGCGGTGCTCGTCGAACAGCTCGGGCAGCACGCGGCCGAGCGGGGTCAGCTCGTTGAAGAACCCGACCCCGCCGACGCAGATCGTGTGATAGCCGCGCCCGCGCAGGCCGGTGACGAGATCGGGCGCGTCGAATATGGCCGTGCGTGCGCCGGTCGTCTCGCTGCCCGGGAACGCGAGCGCGAACAGCCGCTCGTGCGGACCCGGCTCGCTCGGCGTCGGGAGGAACCCAGCGAAGAAGGCTTGGTGGGCCGCCCACGTGAAGCTGCCCGGCGTGTGGCGTCGCTCCCAGCGACCGCCGGGCAGCAAGCCCTGCAGCACCGGCGTCCGGCCGAGCGCGAGCGCTCGCTCGGCGACGTCGAAGCGGAGCGTGTCGAGGGTGATCAGCAGGATGTCGTGGCTGCCCACGCAGGCGGCGGCGTCGAGCATGGTGGCCACGTCTTACCAGCTCGCGGACCTCATCGACCCGGACCCGAGCCGCTCGAGCAGCGCGGGCAAGCTCTCGGCGATCATGTCGGGTCGGACCGCGCCGGGCGTGTCCGACCAGCCGCGCCCGCGGCTGATCCAGCAGCTGGCGATCCCGGCCGCGCGAGCGCCCACGATGTCGTGCGCGGGCGAGTCCCCGACCATCAGGGCCGCCTCGCGCGGCACGCCGAGCCGCGCGAGCGCGAGCTCGAAGATCGCCGGATCAGGCTTGGCGCAGCCGACCTCGCCCGAGATCAGGAGCACCTCGAACAGCTCCGGGCCGAGCTTCGCCTGCGCGAGCTTGCGGCGCTGAGTCGTGCTGCCACCGTTGCTGACCAGCGCGAGGCGAAGCCCGGCCGTGCGCGCCTGCTGCAGCGCTGTCGTGATCGTTGGATCTGGCCTCAGCTCGGCCGGCAGCTCGTCACGGATCCGAGCCGCGAGCTCGACGGTGCCTCGCGCGAGGCCAGGGCGCATGCGCGAGAGCTCGGCCGCGACCAGTGCCAGCTCGCCGGTCTCCTCGGCGTCGAGCCGGGCGAGCGTCTGCAGCTCGGCTGCACCGAGACCTGCGCGACGGCGAAGCCAGCTTCGTAGCGCACCCGCGCGATCGATCAGCGTACCGTCGAGGTCGAGCAAGAGCGCGCGCAGGGCAGGGGGCACGTCGAACATTAACCCGGTAGGTAATGGGTGAGGCATCGATCCTCGCGCTGCGTGCCCGCGCTTCGTCACGGGCCGACATACAGAGCTAGAGTTGGCCATGGCTCGCTTCGCGCTCGCTCCTTGGTCCCTTCGCTCGCTCTCGCTCGGCTCGGCCGTGCTCGCGCTCGCGCTGACTGGCTGCAACTCCGACGATGGCGAAGGCGACGACGAGCTCGGCGAGAG
>CBFGLP010001420.1:0-1628 GCA_965649595.1 uncultured Myxococcales bacterium
CTGTGCGCGGCGCTGACGGCGATGGGCAGCGACGTCCTCGGGGGCAACCCGGCTCACTTCGACGACCGGATCTTCGCCGCCAAGCCGCACCCGGGTCAGGCGCTCTACGCCCAGTGGGTCCGCGAGGCGCTCGAGTACGAGCCGGGGCCGAGCTTCGAGGGCCGCCTCCAGGATCGCTACTCGATCCGCTGCTCGCCCCACGTGGTCGGCGTGCTGCTCGACGCGATGCCCTGGATGCGCACGTGGATCGAGACCGAGATCAACGGCGCCAACGACAACCCGCTGATCGACCCCGACACCGGCGAGGCGCTGCACGGCGGCAACTTCTACGGCGGTCACCCCTGCTTCGTCGCCGACGCGCTCAAGAACACGGTCGCCAACCTCGCGGACCTGCTCGATCGTCAGATGGCCTTGCTGTGCAGCAGCCACACCAACAACGGGCTGCCCGAGAACCTGGTCGGGCGGTCAGGGGCGGACCGTGCGGCGCATCACGGGTTCAAGGCCATGCAGATCGCCGCCTCGGCGCTGGCGGCCGAGGCTTTGAAGCTGACGATGCCGGCCTCCGTATTCAGCCGGTCGACCGAATGCCACAACCAGGACAAGGTCAGCATGGGGACGATCGCCGCTCGTGATGCGCTGCGGGTCGTCGAGCTCACCGAGCAGGTGACGGCGATCTTGTTGCTGGCGGTCGCGCAGGCGGTCGACCTGCGCGAGCGGATTGGTGGCGTGGTCCATGCTCCGACTCGGCGCCTGCGCGACACGGTCCGCGAGCGGGTCCGCTTCAACGACGGTGATCGTCGGCAGGACCACGACATCGCGGCGGTGCTGACCCTGATCCGTGCTCGGCAGCCTTTGCTAGGGGAGCCTTAGATCATGCCCAAGCTCGTCGTCTCTCGTCTGGTCGCGCTGCTCGTGCTCGGAGCGGTGGTCGTGCTGCCGGGGCCTGGCGCCGCTGCGTACGCGCAGGAGCCCACGAAGGTCGAGAAGGACAGCTGGACGCTCGAGCGCTTGCTCGACGGCTTCGCCGCGATGCCGGGCTTGTCGGCCAGCTTCCGCGAAGAGAAGCACATGAGCCTGCTCGCCGAGCCGCTCGTCAACGAGGGCACGCTGCACTACAGCGCCGGCAAGCTCGCGCGCCACGTGACCTCACCGATGCGCTCGAGCGTGCTGATCTCGACCAGCACGCTCGAGTTCGGTGACAGCGAGGGCCGCGAGACGATCGACCTCGACAGCAACCCGGTCGTCCGGCTGTTCGTCGACAGCTTCGTGCACATCTTCGCGGGCGATCGAGCGGCGCTCGAGCGCATCTACGCGATGAACTTCTCGGCCCACGAGGGCGGGCGCTGGACGCTGGTCCTGCGGCCCAAGGTCGAGCCGATGAACCGCGTGATCGATCGGTTGATCCTCGACGGCGAGGGCCTCGTGATCGCCAAGATGCAGGTGATCGAGGTCGGCGGCGACGAGACGATCACGACCTTCAGCAAGGTCGACGCCAACAAGAAGTACTCGGCGAAGGAGGCCGCCGAGGTGTTCAAGGTCCACTGAGTCCCAAGTAGACTCCCGCGGCCATGGCATCCCCTCCTTCGCCGGCGCCCGCGCGCTCGAGTCGACGCTGGCTCGCGGTAGTG
>CBFGLP010001421.1:0-4057 GCA_965649595.1 uncultured Myxococcales bacterium
CGGGTTCGAGACGGGCTTCGAGACCGGGTTCGAGACGGGCTTCGAGACCGGGTTCGAGACGGGCTTCGAGACCGGGTTCGAGGAGACCGGGTTCGAGGAGACGGGCGAGTCCGACACTGGGGTCGAGATCTGCGGTCTCCCACCGCTCCACTCCCGTCAGGCGCTGATCGAGACCAACCCGGTGGCGCTGCAGGGCATCACGATGTCGCACTTGCTGCAGCAAGCGGCGGAGACCAGCGGCCTCGTCAGCGATCCGGAGTTCTCGTTCACTCGCCTGTTCGACAGCTACTCGAACAACGCCGAGGCGGCGCTGTTCGGCGGCTCGCACTGCGACGACGAGCTGACCGGCGGCGAGCCCTCGCTCAATGGTTACCCGCTCCAGTGCCCGCGAGTCGAGCGCTTCCAGGTCGGGCAGATGGACCAGTGGTTCCCGATCGCCGCGATCAACCGGTTCGACCTCGCGGCGGCGGATGGCAGTGACTGTGGTGAGCAGCGGCTGATCATGGCCAGCAATGGCAACGGGCGGGCGTTCGTGATCTTCGAGGCGCGGATCCCCAACCCCGATCCCGGCTGCGGGATCGCGGCGTGTCTGCCGGTCGCCGAGTTCTGGACCAAGCTCGGCGCCATCGAGGATCCCGAGCTGCGCGCGGCCGAGCTGCGGGCGGCGTTCCACGACGGCCACCCGGAGCTCGAGGCGGGCGGCTTCAAGGCGTTCTTGACCGGCACCAACCTGACCTTCGGGACCGGCCAGATCCGCACCAACAGCTTCGACGACGATCCCTGGACGCTGCGCCAGTTCAAGTTCGTGACCGAGGAAGACCGGCTCGGCGTCGTCGAGGTCCCGGTCACCGACAACGTGTTCGGTGAGCTGTGGAACGACCTCGAGTCGCAGCCGGCTGGGCCCGAGTGTCGGGACGCGATCCTCAATAACCTCGAGTCGCTGCTCGTCGACGATGTCTCGCGGATGGGCATGGCGACCCCGGTCGAGTGCCTCGCCGCCGAGAGCCGCGACGACGAGACCGTCGACTATGCCAGCATGCTCGCGCAGGGTAGCGGCAGCTTCGAGGCGGCGATCGCCGACAAGCTCGCCGAGCTCGGCAGCGACCTCTCGCCCTTCGAGCTCGCCAACCGGGCGACCTTCGCGACCAACTGCATGGGCTGCCACAACACCGCGGCTGGCATGGACCTCGGTCACGGTCTGAGCGCGCCCTTCTCCAACGGCTTCGTGCAAGTCGACGAGTTCTTCACCGAGCCCTGTGGCAGTGGCGAGTGCTTCCAGATCTCCGACGGGCTGCGTAACCACTTCCTGCCGCATCGCCGCGACGTGCTGATCGAATTCCTCGAGTCCACCTGCGAGTCCACCTGCGATCCGACGCACGGGGGCGGCGAGCAACCGACCAGCGCGGGGCTGCCCAGCATCGCCGTGCCGGTCGAGGATCTGCTGGCGTTCGAGCGCGAGATCCAAGCTACGGTCGCGCCGGTCTCGATCGGCGGGCGGCCGGTGAACAGCCACTGACGAGCAGCCGAGCTCGCGGGGCTGGCGATGGAAGAGGGACGGCGACGTCCCTCTTCGTCGTTGCAGCAAGTATCCTCGCGGCATGTCGTCCGCCGACGTTCCCCCCGAAGGCCGCGTCCGCTTCGAGCGGGAGGGCCGGCTAGCTCGCATCACGATCGACCGCCCGGCCAAGTACAACGGCTTCACCCCGGCCATGCTCGCGCAGCTCGTCGCGGCCTACACGGAGTTCGAGCGCGACGGCTCGCTGTGGGTGGCGGTGCTGGAGGCCGAGGGCCCGCACTTCACCGCCGGGCTCGAGCTGTCGAGCTTCGACATCACGCAGCCGCTCGGCAGCGCCGACGCTTCGGTCGATCCGGACACGATCGATCCGCTCGACCTGCGGCCCCCGCATCGGACCAAGCCGATCGTCGCGGGGGTGCACGGCATCTGCTTCACGATCGGGATCGAGCTGATGCTGGCCGCGGACATCGTGGTCGCCGATCGCAGCACTCGCTTTGGCCAGCTCGAGGTCACGCGCGGGCTGATGGCCTATGGTGGGGCGACCATCCGCATGGTCGAGCGGGCAGGGTGGGGGAACGCGATGCGCTGGTTGCTGACCGGCGAGCAGTTCGACGCCGAGACAGCCCTGCGGATTGGGTTCGTGCAGGAGGTGGTCGACGACGGGCAGGCGCGCGCGCGGGCGTGGGCGCTGGCAGACATGATCGCCCAGCAGGCGCCCTTGGCCGTGCGGGCGACGCTGCGCTCGGCTCGGCTGGCGGTCGAGCAGGGGGCGGAAGCGGCCGTGCGGGCGTTTCCGGACCAGTTGCGAGAGCTGGCCGCGAGCGAGGATTTCCGCGAGGGAGTCGAGTCATTCAAGCAGCGACGAGCGGGGCGCTACGAAGGTCGCTGAAGGCCCTCGCTAGCATCGAACACGATTCCACGTCGTCGACGACGACGGTGGCCTATCCTGCGGACCCCTCATCCGCTGGAGTGACCCCCACCCATGTCCGACCGTGAACGAACGCGCGAGCGCGACCTCGTCCTCGCACCCAACGAGTACGCCTTCATCGCCGACGAGACCAAGGGCAACATCAACGCCTACGTCGGCCCCTATAAGACCAGCCTCGCCAACACCGATCAGCCGGTCGTCTTCAACGCGAAGACCAAGCGCTTCGAGAAGGGCTCGCTCGAGACCGCGACCTGCAGCTTCGCGGTCGCCCCAGTCGGCTGGTACTTGGTGCTCAAGAACCCGGCCCGCGATGGCAGCCACCCCAAGACCGGGGCGATCAACAACCTCGCGGAGCTCGAGGTCGGGCGCAAGGTCAACCTGCCGGGGCCAGCCTCGTTCGCGCTGTGGCCCGGACAGATGGTCCGGGTGATCCAGGGCCATAACCTCCGCTCCAACCAGTACCTGGTCGTGCGCGTCTACGACGAGGAGGCGGCCAAGGCCAACTGGAAGAACGCGGTGATCAAGCCGCAGAGCGGCGGCGAGGATGCGCCGCGCGAGGTCGTCGCGGCGCCGGACCTGACGATGGGCCAGCAGATGGTCATCAAGGGCACCGACGTGTCCTTCTACATCCCCTCGACCGGCATCGAGGTGGTGCCGGACAGCCGCGGGGTGTTCGTGCGCGAGGCGGTCACGCTCGAGCGGCTCGAGTACTGCATCCTGCTCGACGAGAACGGCAACAAGACCTACCTGCAGGGCCCGGCGGTCGTGTTCCCGAGCCCGACCGAGACCTTCGTGCAGCGCGATGGCTCGCGCAAGTTCCGGGCGATCGAGCTCAACGAGAACTCGGGCATCTTCGTCAAGGTCATTGCCCCTTACTCGGAGCACGGCCCATCCGGGCCTGGGGGGGAAGGCGATAAGAGCTACCAGGTCGGCGACGAGCTGTTCATCACCGGCAAGGATCAAATGATCTACTTCCCGCGGCCCCAGCACGCGGTGATCAAGTACGGCGAGCAGACGATCCACTACTCGGTCGCGATCCCGGCTGGCGAGGCTCGCTACGTGCTCGATCGCCACAGCGGACAGATCCGGCTCGAGAAGGGCCCGAGCATCTTCCTGCCCGATCCGCGGCGCGAGGTGATCGTCCGGCGGATCCTCGATCCGCGCCACGTCAAGCTGTGGTTCCCGGGCAACCAAGAGGCGCTCGCCTACAACGAGAAGCTGGCCAAGCAGCGCAAGAGCGAGGCCGAGGACTTCGTCGCCGACGAGGCCGTGGTCTCGCGGGCGGCGAGGGCCATGGCTGCGCCCGCGCCTGCTGCCGAGGCGGCCTCGGCCGCCTACGCGGGCGACGACTTCACCCGCAACCAGACCTTCACGCCGCCGCGCACGATCGTGCTCGACACCCGCTACGACGGCGCGGTCAGCATCTCGGTCTGGACCGGCTACGCGGTGATGGTCGTGAGCAAGACCGGCGAGCGCAAGGTCGTGGTCGGGCCCTCGACCTACCTGCTCGAGTACGACGAGGTCCTGCAGCCGATGGACCTCTCGACCGGCACGCCCAAGACCGACGCCAAGCTCGAGCGGACCGTGTACCTGCGGGTGCTCTACAACAAGGT
>CBFGLP010001422.1:0-4627 GCA_965649595.1 uncultured Myxococcales bacterium
TCGCTGGCAAGAGCAGGAAGCCGGCCTCATCGACTGATCTCAGCCCCGTGGGGCTGACAAGGACAATTCAGCCCCGTGGGGCTGACAAGGACAATTCAGCCCCCCGTGGGGCTGACAAGGACAATTCAGCCCCAGTGGACCTCACGAAGACGATTGTCCGAGCAGCGACGAGGGATCGTGTAATTCCTCGTCCATGCGGATCGGCGTAATTGGAGGAGGCATCTCGGGCATCGCAGCGGCGGCGGTGCTTCGGCGAGAGGGGCACGAGGTCGTGGTGTTCGAGCGCTCGAACGCGCCAGGCGGCGTGTGGGCGCGGACCTATCCGAACGTAACCTTGCAGAACACCGCGCCGCAGTACCACATCTCGGACTTCCCCTGGCCCTTCGAGCCGGACCTCCACCCGACCGCCGAGCAGATCCGTCGCTACCTCGCCGCCGCGATCGATCACTTCGCGATCGACCTTCGGCTCGAGCACGAGATCACGGCGCTCGACGAGCTGCCCGAGCAGCGCGGCTGGACGGTCAACGGCACTAGCCCAAAGGGCTCCTTCTCGATCAGCTTCGAGTTCGTGCTGGTCGCCGTCGGCCAGTACACGCAGCCCAAGGCCCATGTCGATCTGCCGGGCCGCGAGCGCTACCGCGGCCAGATCCTGACCGAGCAGGACGTCGACTCGCCGGCGGTCTTCTCGGGCAAGCGCGTCGCGGTGGTCGGCTTCGGCAAGACCGCCGTCGACATCGCCAAGCTCGCGAGCGAGGCCGGGGCCGCCTCGGTCACGCACGTGTTCCGCACGCCTCGCTGGCTGCTGCCCGTCTACCTACTCGGGCTCGTGCACGCGAGCTTCGCTATGTTCACCCGCGCGGGCTCGGTGATGATGACCAGCTGGGCGCAGCCGACCAAGGCCGAGGCGTTCTTGCACTCGCGCATGCGCCCGGTGGTCGATGGCTTTTGGTCGTCGATGGCCGAGGTCTTTTGGTTGCAGCAGAGCAGCGCCGCGTTTGGCAAAGGGGCAGCCGCCAAGGCCCGCATCGCGCGGCTGCGACCCGAGCACCCGATGCTCCGCGACATGCGTTCGGCCGCCGCTCTAGCCCCGGCTGGCTTCTTCCGGGCCGTCGCCGAGGGCAAGATCGAGCCGGTCCGCGGCGAGCTGCTCGGCTTCGACGAGACCGGCCTGCGCGTGCGTGATCCCGACGGTCACGAGCGCGAGCTGCCCTGCGAGCAGGTCGTGCTCGGCCTCGGCTCGGGCTCGCCGATCTTCCCCTTCATGCCGCAGCGCTACCGGGCCATGCTCGAGGGCGAGCCCGACGGCGTGCAGCTCTACCGGCACCTGGTGCACCCACGGATCCCCCGGCTCGCGTTCGCCGGCTACAGCCACGGCTTCTTGCACGTCCCACAGGTCGAGGTCGGGACGCTGTGGCTCTCGGCCATGCTCGCGGGCGAGCTCGAGCTGCCGCCGGCCGAGGTGATGGAGCAGACGATCGAGCGCGTGCGGGCGTGGAAGCGGGCCAACGTGACCTTCGAGCCCTCGCGCTCGTGTGCGGTCAGCACCCGTCACCAGCAGTACCTCGACATCCTCATGCAGGACCTCGGCTTGTCGCCTTACCGAAAGAGCAACCCGCTGGCCGAGGTGTTCTCGCGCTACGGCGCGTCCGACTACGCCGGCCTGATCGACGAGCACCAGCGCCGCCGCGCCCGGGGTCCCTTGCACCGGCGGCCGGTCGCGCTCGACAGCTGACGTCTCGTCGGTCCCATCGGGGCTGAAATTTGCGATTCTCCGGGCAAGCCCCCGGGCATGAACACTCTCTACGGCAGCCTGCCCTCGCTGCTCGCCGCCACCGTCGCGTTCGCGATCGGCACCAGCGTGGTCCTGCGCGATCGCTCGCGCGACGAGTACGTGCTGTTCGCGGTGTTCTGCTTCAACCTCGGGCTCTTCCACCTCGCGTCGTTCTTCCACGGCTTCTCCGAGATCGCGCTGTTCGGCTGGGGTGCGCAGTCGATCTCGCTGGTGCTCCCGTGGACGGCCGACCGCTGCGTCACCTCGCTGATCCCCAACGACGATCGCCCGCGCCGACGCAGCCGCCTGCAGACCCTGATGCTGCTCGGCCTGCTCGGCGCCCACGCGATCGCGCTCTTCGTGCTGCTCAGCCGCTCACCGGGCGGCGACTTCGAGCTCTCGACCCGCGAGAACTTCTGGGACTTCGCGACCTGGGGCCCCTGGGACCTCGTGTCGTTCGGGCTCGAGACCTACGTGATCATCGGCCTCTTGCTGGTCGCGCTGCGCATGCGTCGGGCGGCCAACCAAGCCGAGGGAACCGCCGCCGCCCCGCGCCTGCGCTACCTGTTCTTCGCCAGCTTGGTAGCGATCGCGTTCGGCTCTCCGGCGATCACCGCGATCGGCCCGGTCGTCACCGCCGTCTACCTCTACTTCGTCGCCCAGACCCTCCAGCGCGAGCGCCTGCTCGAGCTGCCCGAGCTGGCCGCCAAGATCCTCACGCTGACCCTGCTGATCGTCGGCGTCACGGCCCTGCTCGCGCTGCTCTTGATGTGGATCAAGTTCAAGGACATCGAGGACGGCGCGACCTTGTTCCTGTTCAACAGCGCGGTCGCGGCGTTCGCGGTGATCGTGCTGCTCGATCCGGTCCGCGCCGAGTTCGAGTCGCGGGTCGAGAGCTGGCTGTTCCGCGATCGCGCCGAGCTGCGCGCCTTGCTGGTTCAGCTGCGCTTCAAGCTGCTCAACGTGATCGACCCGGAAGAGGTCGCGCCGATCGTGCTCGACGCGCTGCGCGAGTCCAACCGCGTGACCCGGGCCAGCTTGTTCTTGCTCGACGCGCGCGGGACCTCGCTCGTGCTGACTCGCGAGACCGGCGAGCCGCCGCTCATGACCACCCGGCTCGACCTGGCCAAGCGTCGACCCTTGCTCGAGCGCCTGCGCACCCAAGGCCCGCAGCTGCGCGACGTGCTGCAGCGCGAGCGCGAGCGGGCACCCCGCGAGAGCGAGGCGGCGCTGCAAGAGTGCCTCGACACACTTGCGGAGCTCGGCGCCGCGCTGGCGGTCCCGATCGTGTCGATCCCGCCGGACGACGACGAGCGGCGGCGGCCCGAGCTGATCGGCGTGCTCTTCGTCGACGACGAGCGCCTGCTCGAGCCCTTCTCCAGCGAGGAGGTCGAGTCGTTCCAACAGCTCGCCGCCCAGGCGGCGATCACCTTGCAGAACTCGGCCGTCTACGAGCAACGCAAGGAGCGCGAGCGGCTGGCCGCGCTCGGCGAGATGGCGGCCGGCCTCGCCCACGAGATCCGCAACCCGCTCGGCGCGATCAAGGGCGCGGTCCAGGTGCTCGAGCCCGCGCTCGCGAGCGCCGACCCGATGACCAACGAGTTCCTCGGCGTGATCGTCGAGGAGGTCGACCGCCTCAACCGGGTCGTCACGCAGTTCCTCAGCTACTCGCGGCCCTTCTCGGGTGAGATGCAGCTGGTCGATCTGACCGAGGTCGTCAAGGCGACCTTGCGGCTGATCCCCGCTGCCCGGCTCGACCGGATCCGCGTCGACATGGGTGTGTTCGCCGAGCGCCGCGGCGACTTCCCGGCCTCCGAGGCCAACCTGTCGAGCACCAGCTTGCGGCTCGAGCCCCACGCACCAGCCGTGCGGGGTGATCCCGAGGCGCTCCGGCAGGTCCTGCACAACCTCGTGCTCAATGCCCTCGACGCGACCGAGGAGCAGAGGCCACCCGGTCACGTGTGGATCGAGCTCGAGCACCGTCCGCGGGGGCTCACCGGCACCGATGCGGTCGCGCTGATGGTCGTCGACGATGGACCCGGGCTGTCCGCGGCGATCATGGCCAACCTCTTCGTGCCCTTCCACACGACCAAGTCCGGAGGGACCGGCCTGGGCTTGCCGATCAGCCAGCGCATCGTCGAAAATCACGGTGGCGTGATCGAGGTCAGCAACAACCCCGATGGTGGGGCCACCTTCACGGTGCTGTTGCCGGTCGATCACGGGATCACCAGCACGAGCCAGTAACCGCGCGCGTGCTCCCCTCGAGCCGCACGGGGCTGAGGAAAACCAGCAAACGAGCCATCGATGTCCGAGCCCAAGGCACGCATCCTCGTCGTCGACGACGAACCCAACCTCCGCAAGGTCCTCGGCGCGCTGCTTCAGCAGGCCGGCTACGAAGTGCTCACCGAGGCCGACGGTGAAGCAGCGCTCGGCCGGGTCAAGAGCTCGCCGCGCGGCACCTTCGACGTCGTCGTCAGCGACCTTCGCATGCCGGTCATGGACGGCATGCAGCTGCTCAAGGCGCTCGTCGAAGAGGATCCCGGCCTCCCAGTCGTGATCCTCACTGCCCACGGAACCGTCGACACTGCCGTCGAAGCGGTCAAGAGCGGGGCCTTCGACTTCCTCGAGAAGCCCTTCGAGCGCGATCAGATCGAGCGAGTGATCGGCAAGGCAGCGGCGACGCGGCGGCTCTCGGGGCCCCGCACCGAGCCAGCCGCCCCGACCAGCAGCGAGCGGTCCAAGTTCACCAGCGATCTCGGCATGGTCGGCCGCAGCGAGGCCATGCGGACCGTCAAGGAGATGATCCGAACGGTCGCGGCCAGCCCCTCGACCGTGCTGATCACCGGCGAGAGCGGC
>CBFGLP010001423.1:0-7376 GCA_965649595.1 uncultured Myxococcales bacterium
CCGTCACCGTCACCATCCCCGTCACCATCACCATCCCCGGGCCCGACCCCACCACAATTCTCGCCGACCAATTCGTCCGCGCGCTGGTTGAGGTAGTCCTCGATCGCGGTGTAGCCGGAGGGCAGCACGGTCGAGTGATCCTCGCCGTCCATCGGATCGAGCCCTTGCTCGATCTCCCACGCGTCCGGCATGCCGTCTTGGTCCTCGTCGGCCGGCGCCTCGCCGGGCGTCAGGCCCTCGAGCAAGTCGGCCGGATAGAACCCACCCCAGCCGCCGGTGCCTGCCATCGTCTGCTCGACGGCCTCCAAGGTCACGACGTCCCGCGGGAACGCGCCCGCGCACGCGAGCACCCGCTCGTAATTGTCGACCACCGCCTCGGTCTCGACCGCTTGATAATCGTCGAAGGGCGACTCACCGGCAAAGTCGAACTCGGTCGCGCTGCGATAGCTCTCGTCGAGGTAGAGGTCCTCGAAGCTCGGGTGAACGAAGGGCATCATCCACGGGTTGTTGACGACTCCCTCGTACACGCCGGGGTCTTCGATATAATTATTGGCCATGTAATAGGCCAAATTCGGATCGGCGCCGTCATTCTCGTCATCGAAATAAAACGGGATCAGATCGTCGCTATCGCCCTTCTTGTAGTAATTACCGACGATATTGAAGGGGCCCGACGCCGGATTGTGATGCACGAACCCATGCCGCACGTCGAACGCGACGTTGTTGCGAATCTCGGCCGGGCCGTTGGCGATCGCCGGGTTGCGGTTCTTGTTGTGCGCGAACAGGTTGTGGTGAACGGTGGAACGCAGCCCGTCGGGGCCGTTGATCAGGCCATAATTATGCTCACCCTCCGGGTGGCCCTCGGTGGCCGCGAACGCGATCGTCGACCACTGCACGGTCACATCCTGGGCCTCGTAGAGATCGACGCTCTCGTCGACGCCGTTGGCGACGGTCACGTGGTCGAGGATCACCCGCGAATTGCGAGAGATCTGAATCGCGTCGAACTGATTGCCCTCGCCCACGGCCGGGCCCGGGATCACGCGAATGTGGCGAATCACGATATTCTGCACGTCATAGTCGTATTCGGCGTAGAGGCGCCCGGCGATCGTGATACCTGCCCCCGGGGCCGATTGCCCGGCGATCGTCACGTCGCCGTAGGGGATCTCGAGGATGTCGGTCTCGATCACCCCGCTGACGGCGAACACGATGATCCGCGGCCCGGGTGTGGCGAGGGCCTCCTGCAGCGAGCCGGGCCCGTCGGCGGCGAGGCTGGTCACGATCAGGACCTCGCCGCCGCGACCTCCGGTGGCGACGGAGCCGAACCCTTGCGCGCCGGGGAACGCGGGGACGGCCGCGACTTCGGCGGGGACCAAGGTCAGGATCGAAAGTGCGAGTGAGAGCGGGGCGAGACGGAGAGGGAGGGAGGAAGGCATGGCGCGGCGTCGGACGTCGACCCTCCGCCGCTCGATCCCCTCGAAATTGCCCGAAGAAAGCGCTGTAGCGGACTTCACCGCGACAACCGAACCGGCGCGAGCTCTCAGCCCTCCCAGCCGATCGGGATCAATCGCAAAGCCGCGAGCATGGTCAGGATCGGCTCGCCCTCGCTGACCACGAGGTCGCGGCTCAGCCACACGCGCTCGGGCTCGGCGAAGATCATCGCGGCGACCCATCGACCGCCCGAGCGGACCTCGAGCAGCGGGGTCGGCAGCGGTCGCGGGACAGCGTTCCACAGCTCGTGACCGAGCCGCAGGCGCACGTCGAAGCTGCGCTCGGACCGAGCGCTCGGCTCGCTGTCCTGCTCGACATTCGGCAGCTCGACGAGCTGCCCGCTCACGTCGACGCCCAGCTTGCCGCTCGCGCGCAAGCTCCAGCGCGCTTGGTTGCCCGCGAGCTGGCAGGCGATCGCAACCTCGTCACGGTTCTCGTCGGCCGCGGCCGCGAAGTCCTGATCACCGGGCTGGCGCCGCTGACCGATGCATTCGGCCGTCCACTCGTGCTGGCCTCCGACCAGGCGCAGCTCGAGGCGGACCTGCTGAGTCGGGCGCGTGCGGCCCCGCTCATCGGGCCCGAGCGGTCCGGTGCCGTCGAACGACTCCTCGCGGATCTCGAGATCGACAACGCGGTGACGACCGAGCACCAATTGCGCGTCGCCGTCGATCTGCCCGACCACCAGCTCGCCATCGGCTCGCAGCGCAGGATCGATCAGCCGCTCGGCCGCGCGTTGTTGCGCCAGGCAGCCCCCGATGAGCAGGGTCATGACCGCCAGCGACCCGTGCAGCACGTGACGCAGTGGGGCGCGGCGCAGACGAGCAGGCTCGGACACTCGGAGGCAGCTCGCCCGGACCACGAAAAGACTCCGGACCACCCGAAGTCGCGCGGCTAGCGAGGCGGCGCGCTGCATAGCCCAGCTGTTGCAAGCTCGCAACCTTCGGCCTTCAGATCACCCCGCCCAGGGGATTGCCCGAGCTACCACGCAGCGTCCATGATGCGCGCGCAACCGGTCGATGACCGGGCGCCGAGACCATCCTCGGCCCCGGACGGACGCGACCGGCTGCGAGCGCTCCCATGGCACGTCCAGGATCTCCCGCCCGCTTCGTCCATGCCCTCGCCACGGTCACGCTCGGCGTGGCGCTGCTCTTCGGTCCGCGGACCGAGAGCGACGCCGCCGAGGCTCGGACCAAGGTGATCCTCAACGGCAAGTCGGTGCCGGTCACGTTCAACGACGGCGACTCGTTCCGCGTGCTCGGCGGGCAGTACGAAGGCGCCAAGGCCCGCCTGTCCGGCTACAACACGCTCGAGTCCTACGGGCCCGTGCACCAGTGGGGTGACTGGACGGCCAAGGAGCTCTACGTGCTCGCCAAGATGGGCACCGCCAACGGCCGCCGCGGCGTGTGGACCTGCGAGACCGACGGCAAGACCGACACCTACGGGCGCATCTTGGTCTGGTGCCCGGATCTCGCCGACGACCAGGTCCGCAAGGGCCTCGCGCACGTGCTGAGCATCGACGACAGCCCCGGACGCGACGAGCTGATCGAGGCGCAAAAGGAGGCGATCGCGGCACGCCGCGGGATCTGGGCCCACGGCGTGCCCGACTACGTGCTGACCTCGCTGCACTCCGAAGAAGAGGACGTCGAGGACCACGGCACCTACAACCGCCTGGTCTCGACCGTCGATGGCCACTCGATCAAGTGGAAGCACGTCCAGCGCTACCGCGAGTGCGACAAGGTCTGCACGATGGTCTACTCGATCGACGCGGCCAAGATCGACTCGCTGCTGACCGCCGCCAAGGGTGACGCGAAGATCGGTCCGCTGCTCGCCGACCTGGCCGAGGCCGACGCTCGCAAGGCCATCCACGACTTCGCCAAGCACCGGCAGGTCGACCGCGAGGTTCCCGAAGACCGACGCGAACGGCTGAACGCGGCGCTGCAGGTGTGGGCCGACGAGGGGCGGTTCGGCGACGCCGAAGGCCGCGAGGCGTCGTGCATGATCCACGTGCCCTTCGATCGGCGCTTCGGCGGCGGCAAGGCGGAGTGCCTCAAGTGAAGCGCACGCGGCTGACCACGCTGCTGGGTTCGCTTGGCTTCACCGCCGCGCTGCTCGTCGGCGCCTGCTACGAGGTGCCCGAGCTCCCGATCGTCGGCTGGGAGAACGACGACATCGCCTGCCGCGACTTCATCGACAACGACGGCGACGGGCTGACCGACTGCCGCGATCCGGACTGCCTGTTCTACGCCACCTACTGCGGCGAAGAGGTCCCCGACGAGCCGATCGACGAGCTCGAGAACACCCTGCTCGCCTGTCAGGACCACATCGACAACGACAACGACGGGCAATTCGACTGCGGCGACCCGGACTGCCGCAACGTGCCCGAGACCTGCTGTCTGCTCGAGAACACCAACGCGACCTGCTCCGACGGGATCGACAACGATCAGAACAGCTTCGCCGACTGCAAGGACTTCGGCTGCCGCAACGGGCTCTACGTCGACGTCTGCCGCGAGGAGAGCAACTCGACCTGCGGCGACGGCAAGGACAACGACGCCGACGGGCTGGTCGACTGCGCCGATGACGAGTGCGTGCTGACCGACCCTTGCGCCGACGCGCTCGAGCCCGAGGACACGCTCGCCAACTGCTCCGACGGCAAGGACAACGACGGCAACGGCTACACCGACTGCGAGGACTTCTCCTGCTCGATGGCGATGGATCCATCGATCGTCGACTACTGCGCGAACCTCCCGCAGGAGAACACGCTCGACGCCTGCTCCAACGGGGTCGACGACGACAACAACGGCTTCGTCGACTGCCAGGACTTCTCATGCTCGCAGGCCGACGATCCCGAGGTCGTCGAGTACTGCGAGAGCCTGCCGAGCGAGGACACGCTCGAGACCTGCTCGAACGGCATCGACGACGACAACAACGGCTTCATCGACTGCCAGGACTTCTCCTGCTCGCAGGCCGAGAACCAGCCGATCCTCGACTACTGCGAGGACAAGCTCGAGAACTCGCCGGAAAAGTGCTCCGACGGGATCGACAACGATCACAACGGCTTCATCGACTGCGCCGACTATGGCTGCGTGCAGTCCGATGACCTCGCGACCCAGCAGGTCTGCCAAGAGAGCCTCGGCGAAGGCGATGTCCGCTGTGCCGACGGCGAGGACAACGACGGCGACACCTTCGTCGACTGCGACGACTGGGACTGTAGCTACAACCCCCTAGTGACCGTCTGCGAGGGCCCGCGGCTGTGTGAGACCTAGCCTGCCCGCCCTCCCCGACACCTCGATTTCCACCGCGATCGAAGACCAACGAGCCCGATGATGTCGATCCACCGAGCGGCCCCGGCCGCCCTCGTCCCCGTCCTGCGCGCGCTTGCGACCTTGCTGGTCCTGCTCGCGCCGGCCTCCGCCCTCGCCCAACCACCGACCGAAACGGCCCCGACCGAAACGGCCCCGACCGAGACGGCCCCGACCCAGCCGAGCGCGGACACGAGCGCGCCGACGGTCCCACCTCCGGATGTCTCGCCCAAGCGCGAGAGCAATTGCAGCGACGGGGCCGACGACGACGGCGACACCGTGTTCGACTGTGGCGACCACGACTGCCACGCCGATCCGGTCTGCCAGCCCGACGGCAAGCCCGAGGTCGGCGAGGCTCGCTGCGGCGACTGGGTCGACAACGACGAGGACGGGTTCACCGACTGCGACGACGTCGAGTGCGATGGCACGAGCGCGTGCATGGGCTCGTGGGACCGCGAGCTCAAGGGCGAGCAAGTCGGCGGCCCGACGTCCACGGTCGGCACCGGCACGGCCGGGCGCACGCTGGATCTCCAGCCCGGCCAGGTGCCCGAGGACCTGCTCTTCACCGCCGGCGACAAGGACGGCGAGCGCGACAACTACACCTGCAACGACGGGTTCGACAACGACAACGACGGGTTCGTCGACTGCGACGACATCGGCTGCAAGCTGAGCGACGACGCGCAGATCTGCCAGCCCTCGGGCAACATCCGCTTCTCGGTCGTCGCTCGCGTGGCGCAGACCGTCAACCTCGCCGGCCCCGAGTTCGGGACCCGCGCGCCGATCAACCAGCCTGGCGGTGACGACCCGACCGACCCGCGCACCGCAGAGCGACGCACGCTCTTGAACACCGAGTTCGAGACCCTGCAGCTGCGCGTGCTCGGCCAGCTGCCCTTCATTCAGAACAGCTTCTTCCTGATCTCGGCCCGTGCCGAGCGGACCCCCCGGGTCACCTTCGCAACCTTCCAGGTGCCGCTCGGCAAGGGCGGCCACTACTTCAACATCAACAGCGGCGGCGGTGGCCTCTCGCTCGAGCTGGTCCGCTCGGTCCACAAGCGGATGATGGTCGACCCGGCCTACTACGTGTACAACGCGTTCGAGCAGGGCAACGGCGCGGCGCTCGAGTTCGGCGGTCCGCTGACCAAGAACGGCAAGTTCCTCTACCGCACCTTCATCGCCGGTGGCAGCGGTCGCTACGCGGGCAACGTCGGCGGCACCTTCTTCCCCGACGGCGACCGCAACTTCACGTGGTCGGCTGGCGCCCAGATCCACATGAACCTGGTCGGCTACTACAACCGGTTCGACTCGCCGATGCTCTACGTGCCGGTCCCGACGACCTTCACGCTGTCGGTCGGGGCCAAGTACGACCAGCGGGCCCAGGAGCGCTACCCGGCCGCCAACATCCAGAGCGTGTTTCGCTGGAAGCGCCTGATCCTGCTCGGCGAGGTCTACGGCAAGCGCGAGCTCAACTTCAAGAACTGGCAGATCGCCTTCAACGTCCAGGCCGGCGTGCTCGCGGTCAAGCGCAGGCTCATGTTCGCCGCCGATTTTGGCCAGTACCTCGCCACGCCCTTCGAGGATCCGCCAGCCGACCTCGGCAGCGATCTTCGCCGTCAGCTGACCGAGCTGCAGTGGCGGGTGGTCGCCCACGTGTACCTGTGGCGCGACGTGTTGGTGTTGAGCGCGGTGTTCCGCGACCGCTTCGTCGAGCGCCCGCCGAGCTCGCAGATCCCCGAGGGCACCGATCGGCGGACGGACCTGCGCTTCTTGTTGATGTACCGGTTCTGAGCCGGCTCCGGCCTGCAAGTGTTGGAGAGTCCGAGCATCCGACGAGCGACGAGTCGCTCGCGGATGCTCGGACTCTTTTTACGCCTCGCGTCGAGCCGGGTGCTCGCGTCCACACCTACTCGAAGTCGGACTGTCGCCATTTGTCATGATGTCAGTCTCATAGCCATTGGTGTCGCTTTCGCCATCCCCCACCGCGTCAGTTTCCATCGCCTTTCTCCCCAGTCGCCGGAGCATGCGATTCCCGGCAGAAACACGCCAACAATCATCAATCGCGCATCCACGTGCCGATCGTAGCGTCCCGACACACGCAGCTGGCGAACGATGCCACGTCACGCTCATGAATCATTCCACTGGTGCAACGAGGGTCGGCCGATTGAACGTCGGATGAGTCTGCTAACCTGCCCTCGATGTTCACGTTCGTCGATCGACGCAAGTTGGTGATGGTCGAGCCGGACAAGTCGCTACCTGGCCGCGACACGCCGATGTCCGTGCCTGCGCTGCACTTCGTCAATGGCAACCGGATCGTGCCGCCCTTTCCCGCCGGCCTCGAGCAGGCCACCTTCGCGCTCGGCTGCTTTTGGGGCGCCGAGCGCAAGTTCTGGCAGATCCCCGGGGTCTACTCGACCGCCGTCGGTTACGCCGGGGGCTACACGAAGAATCCCACCTATAGCGAAGTCTGCTCCGGTCAGACCGGCCACACCGAGGTCGTGCTCGTGGTCTTCGATCCCGATCAGGTCGACTACGAGACCCTGCTGAAGGTGTTCTGGGAGAGTCACGATCCGACCCAGGGCATGCGCCAGGGCAACG
>CBFGLP010001424.1:0-6899 GCA_965649595.1 uncultured Myxococcales bacterium
CGAGATTCGAAAAGTCGCCCGTGCTCGACCCCGGGAACCCACTGTCCGAATAGGGCGCGCTCTTCATGATCGGGAAAGACTTCCCGTGCGTTGGCCCTGCATCCAAATTAGGGCCTCGCACCACCCGATGGGTGTAAACGCGTACAAAGCATGATGAACAATTGACGCGCTGCTCCGCAGTGACATCAATTGCCCCTCATGCCGAGCATCTTCCCATCGATCTCCATTTTGACTTTCTGGCGATGGCAAAGCCGATCTCGTGTGGAATTCCCTCGGACACACGAATCGAACCTATGTCGTCGTGTCCGACTAGCACTACCGCGCCGTCGCCCGCATCGCCGCAACGATCGTCTGCGTGCGCACGCTGACCGCCGTCACACGCCCGAGCAGCTCGATCACCTGCTCCTTGAAGTCTGCGAATCGATACGCGGAGAAGCGCTCGCGGACAGTCGGATCCTTGGGTGCCCGTTCTTTGTACTGATCGAGCACCCACTCGAGCGCCGAGCGGTGCCCGAGCCGATACTCCCACGCGAGCGCGGGCACGCCCGCGAGCGAGGTCTTCTCATCCACGACGATGACGCCCGCGAGCTTGTCGGCCCGTAAGATCGCCGAGTCGGCGCTCGAGCGCGCTTTTGCAACGGGCGCGTCGTTGCGCTGCAGCGGGTAGGGCGGCGTGGCCTCGTAGCCGACGTGCAGATCCAACAGCGCCTCGCCCCAATCGGACCACCGCCAAAAATCGGGTTGCAAGGGAACGCGCGGATATTCTCGCGCGAGGCTCTGCGCGTGGCGCTCTCGATAGATCGGGTCGTGCAAGACGGCGTACACGTAGTGAAATATCGCTCGCTTGCTGATCTCGCGCTCGTCCGACGTCCTCGCATAATGCGAGCGAAACTGGGCGAGCGCCCAATCCGTGATGTTCTCGCGCCGCTGCTCCCCCTCGACCCGCTCGAAGGGTAAGCAGACCGCCCCAGCCGCCGCCCCGACGAAGTGGAGATCGGGCAGCCGATCGACCGCGCAAACCATCCATGGCTTTTGCGCGGTCGGATCGGTGAGCACGATGCAACGATTCGGCGCGTCCGAGTCGAAGGGGAAGATCGCACCATGCTGATAGATCCGATGGGTCAGCAGGCGATCGTAATAAGTCCAGCGCGCGACGTAGGGTCGATACATGGCCCGGCGTAGCGCGCTGCGTCGGAACGCCAGCGGCGTACCCCGTCGCAGGTGCGCCTCCAGCTCGGATGTCCACTTGATGCAGCGATCCACCTGAGCGTCCGAAGCCGACTCGGCCGCCACGCCCCAGCGCGCCCGCTCGGCCTCGTAGATGTCGATGAACGCAACGATCTTGCGCTCGAGGTTGGTGATGTCGTGGTCATACACCCAGTCGTCGCGGTTGCTCACCGCGCCCAACGAGAACAGCTTGAAGATCGCTCGCTCGTCCTGCTCGTCCCTCGCCTGCTTGGTCGGCTTGTCGACGATCGGCAGGAACGCGGCGAACTCATCATCCACGGCCGCGCTGATCCAGTTGGCGCGCGAGTCTGGCGCGACGGGCTCGAACTCGATCTCTGAAATCCGGGCGCGCGCGAGAAATCGCAGCTTCTCGGCCGCGGTCTCGAGCTCGGGCCTGCGCGCGAGCAGGATCGTGGACCCCCGAACGCCGGCGCGCTTGACCCAAAAGCCGATCGCCACCCCGGTCTGGATCCCGAACACGTTGTGCTTGGTGCCCGACAGCGCGGGGTTCTGGTACACGTCGCCGCCGAGATCGACGATGTGGATCTCGCAGAACTCCGCGGCCACGACCTTGCGAAATCCATCGAAGGTCCGGCTATCGATGAAGCTGCGGTTGACCACGAACGCGATCACGCCATTGTCACCGATGCGATCGCTGGCCCACCGAAAGAAGCGCGCATACATGTCATAGACCTTGGACTTCTGCGCCGTGCTGTTTGCGACGTAGGTGGCCTTGATGCGCTCGTCGACGCTCGCGTAGCTGCGGTTCTCGTTATTGTCGTTCGCGTTCGGCTGGTTCGCATTATAGGGCGGATTGCCGAGCACCACGACGATCCTACCTGGCTCCGCGCTCGGCTCGACCTCGAGCGTGTCGACCAAGCGAAGGCCCGGAAAGCTCGCCGCGTCGCCGGTCAGCGCCGCGTAGCTAGCCGCGATGTTTCGCTGCGCGATCTGGTGAGGCAAGCTCGCGACCTCGTGGGCGATGATCTCCGAGCGATACTTCGTCGCGAGCTGATCGGGTCGCTGCGCGTGCAACCAAGCGAGCAGCTCGCAGACGAAGGTCCCAGTACCGGTGGCCGGATCAATGATCTCGACCCCCGCATCGGCGAGGTGCATACAAAAATGTCGCTCGCATAGCCACGCCGCGCCGTCGAGCATGAACTCGACGATCGCCTGGGGCGTATAGATCATCCCCAGCTTGTCAGCGGCCTTGCGGTCGTTGACCCGATAGTAACCGCCGTAGAGCGCGTCGAGGAATGCCTGCCGAGCGCGAGGGGACTCCAGCGATCGCGCCGCCTGTGCGAGCGCCTCGTGGCGAGGTCGCATAGGCGGCGACAATTCGAGCAGCCCCGCCAGGCGATCGAGTTCGGCCGTCAGCCCGTCGCGTGGCGCATCGAGGCCCTCGAACACCGCGTCGAAGACCGGACCCGTCGCGACGTGCTGAATCAACAGCTCGCGCAGCTGGGCCGGCGAGATCGCCGGGTGGGTCGCAACGAACGCCGCGAACGCTTCGCCGAGCTCGGCCCGCGTCCGGACGGCGGCGTCAATCGATTCGCGCAGGCCCTCGAGCAGGGCTGGTAGCTCCGCGACGAATCGCTCGACTGCCTTCACCCCGGCTTACCGGAAGCGCACGTGGAAGTGGTTCACGTGGCCCTTGCTGTGGCGGATGATGCCGTGCCCGCGCCCCTTGCCGCGCGGGTACTGGAACAGCTCGTCCAGCGTGTCCTCGGAGACGCCCTGCTGCTCGGCGTACTCGTAGAGCAGCTTCTGGATCGAGTAGTCCATGAAGATGTACTTGATCTGATTGGTGTCGAGGAACGCGTCGATCAGCGCCCAGGTACGCGCGACGTCGAGGTTCTTGCTGTTCGCCGAGATGAACTTGATCTCGTCGGCCTGCTCGCCCTTGAGCACGTAGCCGATGTCGACGTCGCGCCCGTGCTGGTGGCTGTTGTGCGGCGGGAACTTGCCGCCGCCCTTGCGCGAGATGTCGCCGACGTGGATCTTGGGCGAGCTGCTGTACTTCTTGCGGTAGTTGGAGATCGCGGTCTGGATCAGCCGGATCGCGTCGCCCGTGCCCCACGCGTTGTTCGGCGACTTGACCACGTAGTGCTTGCCCGAGGGCAGCTGGACGCCGGCCTTGAGCACGCCGCTGTCGTCGTCGTAGGCGCCGAAGCCGGGGATCAGCGAACCCTCCTTGTAGACGACCAGGCCCTGGCCGACACGCAGATCGTTGGCGTCCTTCAGCTTGCCGCGCTGGTAGCCGAGCAGCTCGCGTGTGGTCAGGTCGTACTTGCCGGCGATCTCGCTGAGCGTCTCACCCGACGCGACCGTGTGCTCGAGCTTGATCAGCTCGTGCGGCGCGATCTCGGGGCACACGCGGATCGTCTGACCGACGCTGAGCAGGTTGGCGTTGCTCTTGAGCGAGCCGTTGAGCCTGACCAGATCGGTCTTGCGCACGCCGTAGCGACCCGCGATCTCGCCGAGGTGCTCGCCGGGCAACACCGTGTGCTCGTGGATCGGGGTCTTGAAGTCGCACAGCTTGCTGTTCTTGGCCTTGTGCGCCTGCGCCTTGTCCAAGCAGACCAGCACCTCGTCGCCGATGCCGAGCGAGTTGGGGTCGGCCTTGAGCTTGCGGTTGTTGGTCGTGATCGTCGAGACGCTGACGTCGTACTGCGACGCGATGCCGCTGAGCGTGTCGCCCTTCTCGACCACGTGGACCTTGGTGGTCTTGCCGCTGCCACAGGTTCGCCCGTCGGAGGTTCGGGTGCTCGACTTCGACGAGTCCTCGTCGTCGTCCTTGCTCGACTTGCTGGGCTGGTCGTCGTCGTCCGACTTGCCCGGCAGACAGACTTTCAAGACCTGGCCCGGTCGGATCAGGTTGGGGTTGAGGCCCGGATTGGCCCGCTCGATCGACTTTTGCGAGACCCCGTGCTTGACCGCCACGTGGCTGAGCGTCTGCCCGTCCTTGACCTCGTGCTCGATCATCTCGCCGCCGTCGGGGCAACCCCCCGCGAGCGCCAGCTCGGGCAAGACGAAGGGGAGAGCCAGGCCGATCACGAGGCCGAGGAGCAGTCCGGATCGCACGCGCACGGCCGAATGCCTCGCATGCTCTCGCCGCGATCGCAAGCGTGTAGGCGGCCCACTCGTGCCCGCTCGAGCGTCGAGATGAACACGCTACGAGAAAATCGAGCGAGGATCCCCGCGCTCGAAACCGGTCCGCCAGCGGCCGAGCGCTCGATCTCGCGTCGAATGAATAGGTCGCGTGCGCCGGGCGTATCGAGCCCTTCGCTCCGCCGACCACCACGCCGCGAGGTGAGCAGAACCACTTTCGCAGCCAGCTCGCGGGTTTTGTCCAGGATTCGCGTTCTCGCGCTCCGCTTGTCCGGGGCTTGGCGCGCATGGTCAACTCGGCGCCGTGCTCCGCATCTCGGCCCTGTTCGCAGCCCTCCTACCGCTCGCACTGACCGCCTGCAAAGCCGGCGCCGTCGGTGCAGCGATCGAGCCCGACAAGCCGACCGCGTCCGACGCGATGGACGAGCTCGAGTGCAGCGAGGATCAGTCGCGCGCCGAACCCTTGATCGTCGACTGGGGATCCGATGACCGCACCGATCTCGAGGTCGCGATGCGCGACGGCATCGTGGTCGTGAGCTACGACTGCAACAGCTTCCGCGTGCTCGAGACCTGCAAGGCGCCCGGCGGCTACAGCTTCGCGGGTGTCGGCCGCAAGGAGGACGTGATCCAGATCGTCGGTCAGGACGAGCTGCACGCCAACTTCCCGCTCGGTGGGGCCAAGTTCGAGGCCGGCCTCGATCGCAACTCGGCGATCGACGTCGCGCTGGTGACGATCGGCAAGCACCGAGCCGCGGCCAGCAAGGTCAACCAAGGTGACCTGCAGGGCGAGTGTGAAGGCGCGACCCACTTCGTCAGCTCGGCCCTGGTCGGCGCGTTCGCGGTCGGTACGGGCACGCGCGGGCACGCGGGCACGGTCGCCGAGGTGTTCAAGCTCGGCGACGTCGGAGGCTCGAGCACCAGCGAGCAAACGTCGCTCAATCGTGATGGAGACCTCGCGGCCTGTGCCGCCGCGACGCCGCTCGATCCAGCCCCGCCCGCGCAGTGCCAGAGCCTGCTGCGGGTCGAGCTGGTCGCGCTCGGTGGTAACGAGGCGGCCGAGGGCGAGGTGGCTGCCGCCAACGGTGCCCCCGAGGCCACGCCGCTCGAGAACGTGTGCACGGTCGAGGGCTTCGTGTGGGACGGGCAAAAGTGCACGAGCGCCAAGCAGGCCAAGGGCTATCGCTGCAAGGCCGACGACGCGGCCGAGTGCAAGGCCCAGTGCGAGCTCGGCAACGCCGACTCCTGCTACAACCTCGCCGCGATGACCAACGCCGGCCGTGGCGGGTTGACGGCCGACCGCGAGGCTGCGACCGCGCTCTATGACAAGGCCTGCGAGGGCGACAACCTGCAGGCGTGCACGATGTTGGTCTACCGACTCGACTGGAAGGCCGAGAGCGAGCGGGTAATGGGCCTGCTGCAAAAGACCTGCGAGGGCGGCGACGCGGTCGCGTGCCGGGTGTTCGGCGACGAGCTGATCTTGGGCAACCGCCTGCCCAAGGACCCTGCCCGCGGCGAGCAGCTGCTGGTCGGCGCGTGTGCGATGGCCGAGATGTTCGCCTGTGTGAACTTGGCCAGCTACGTGTACGACGAGAAGAAGCAGGCTGATCGCGCGCTGCAGATCGCCGAGAGCTCGTGCAAGCTCGGCAATGGCTTGTCCTGCTCGCTGCAAGCCGGGTGGCAGTCTCGCTGCGAGGACGGCCGTCCTCCGGGTGTGAGCCCCGCCCGGGTCAAGACCTGCGAGAAGTTCCCCAACACCAACGCCAACCAAGCCACGCTCGCCTACGAGGCCGCCTGTCGGTCGAGCTCGCTCGGCGCCTGCGTGCTCGCGGGCAACCGCTACGCCAAGGGCAAGGGCGTCACCGCCGACTTGGTCAAGGCCCACGAGCTGTACACGCTCGGCTGCCCCCGCGGCGCCGACTCGTGCACCGCCCTCGGCCGCACCTACGAGGATGGCAAGGGCGTCAAGGCCGATCTCAATCAGGCTTACGCGGCCTATGCCAAGGGCTGCGATAGCCTCGATAAGGGTGACTGCTACGAAGCCGCCCGCGTAGCCAAGAAGCTCGGCAACGACACCGACTACCGTGCGCGGCTCGAGAAGGGCTGCCAGAAGAGCTCGCGGCGCGCCTGCGACGAGCTGACCAAGCTGCTCGAGAAGGAGAAGAAGACCGACGAGGCCAAGGCGATCTATGGCGATGTTTGCCAGCGAATGAAGGAAAAGCCGTACTGCGACGCGTTCAAGCGGCTCGGTGGCGAGCTGCCCGAGGACTTCAAGACGTTCAAGAAGCCGGAGACTCGCGATCCCGACGATTTCTGACGCTTGCCGGCACACGCGCGCCCGTGCTCCAATCTGCACGTGAAGCGCACGATTGCCCTCCTCGCCCCGCTGCTCCCGCTCGCGCTGACCACCTGCAAGGCCGGCGCCGTCGGTGATGCGATCGAGCCCAACAAGCCGACCGCCGCCGACGTGATGAACGAGCTGAAATGCAGCGAGGATCAATCCTATGCCGAGCCGCTGATCGTCGATTGGGGATCCGACGATCGCACCGATCTCGAGGTCGCGA
>CBFGLP010001425.1:0-3386 GCA_965649595.1 uncultured Myxococcales bacterium
CGCAGGCCGCCCGCAGTTCACCGGAGCGGACGGAGGCCAGCGTGCTGGCCGGAGTCCGCGGAGGTCAACGAGGACGGCCGCAGGCCGCCCGCAGTTCACCGGATAATGGGAAGGTCAGCCGGCTTTCGGGGGACTCGCTGGGGCGGGCGCCTCGGGCTTCGGCTCGGGTTCAGGCTCGGGCTGCACCGCAGCGGCGCCCTCCCCTTCTTTCGGCGGACTCGCGAGCCCCTCAGCCGCGGGCGGCTGACTGAGCCCGACCTCCGCTTCAGCAGCCTGTGCCTTCGCGGCCTCCTCGATCTGCTTGGCGAGCGCCTCGGGCAAGGCTCCGGGCGCTGTCTCGACCGGCTCGCGCTGGATCTCCCCGATCGCCCACTCGATCGCCGCCTTCGCGTCGGCATCGGCCTCGCTGGCCAGCTTGCCCTCCAGAAAGGCCTTGTACCCGACCAGCCGCTGCTCACCCATCACCGACGCCACGCTCGCGCGAACCTTGGCCGAAGGATCCGAGTCGAGCGCGTACATCAGGGCGAGCGCGGTCCCGTTGTCGGCCGCAGGTGCGAGCGCGTCGGCGCAAGCAGCCCGCTGATCCTCGTCGAGCACGTACTGGCCGTCCTTCTTGAGCGTGAGCCCGTCGAGCAGGCCCTTGCGACGCAGCTCGTAGGCCGTATAGGCCAACAGCGCCTCGTCCTGGTCGCCCGCCTTGACGTTCATCTCGCCGAGCAACAACCACGCCTGCAGATCGTCCGGCACCATCCGCACGACCTCGCCCTGGATCTCGATCGCCTCCTTCCATTGCTGGTCGGCGGCGAGGCTCATGGCCAGCACCGCACGCGGGCTCGGCTCCTCCGGCACCGCCGCCATCGCTTGGCGATAGAACGAGATCGCGGTGCGCCGATCCCCGCGCTCCTCGAAGAGCGAGCCGAGCAACATGCTCGCGTTCGCCCTCAGGTGCTTGTCCTCGGCTTTTTCGGCGACTTTCCGGAGATCCCGCTCGTGCTCGGCGAAGCTCGCGTCGCTGATCTGGGTGGTCGCCTCGATTCGGGTCTTTACGGTCCGGTAGAGCTCCTCGAGCTGGTCTTGGGTCAACTCGGGCTCGGGCGGGGTCTTCGACTGGTCTTTCGGGGGCTGCTCGGTGGTGCCAGCTTGCTCGTTGCCCCCGCTGGAGCTTCCGGATCCGCAGCCTCCGGCCAAACCGGCGCTCAGGATCGAAAGCGCCAAAGGCAGCAGGGAGGCTCGAAGGGAGATCGGCACGGCGGAAGGTTGCCACAGATTGCCCCGACTGGTGTACCTTCGATTCAGTGGGTTTTTCGCGGATCGCAGGGTTCGGGCGGGGAGCAGTCGCGGCATGGGCCGTGATGCTCGTCGCGTCCTGCTCCGAGCCCTCGGTCCCGTGCGGAAGCCTCAATCTGTCCGGCGATCATCCGCGCAGCTCGGTCGATGACGAGGCAACGGTCGTGGCGGTCAGCCACGGCGACGCCGACGGCAAGGTGACGATCCTGCGTGCGTGCACCGACCCCGCAGCCTGCCCCGCCGAGCTCGTCGAGCAGACCCTGATCCTGGGCAAGCCGCCCGAGCAGATCCTGCTGACCGGATCGGGCCGCTGGTTGACCTACGTGATCGGGGGCGCGCTCTTCTGGCTCGACCTCGAGAACCTCAACCCGAGCGATCCACAGCCCGACAGCGACGGCGGACCCAACGACGTGCGCGAGCTGGTCGCGGCGCTGCGCGGCGGCGAGTGGATCATCTACCGCACCGTCAGCGACGAGCTGTGGGCCTACTACGTCGGTGATGACGAGTCGGGCCTGCGACTCGACGAGCAGGGCCGACCCAACCGCTATGTCCGAATCGGCACCAACCTCGAGCGCCGCCCTCGCCTGGTCTCGGTCGGTCACCGCCACGTGATCGTTGGCAACGCGCTCGGCAACGGCGACGAGAACCTCTACCTGGTCCGCATCGCGCCCGCCCGCAAGCACGACGAGTTCGGCAGCTTCAACATCGGCAAGGCCGAGCTGCTCGCCTCGGGGCCCGAGTTCACGCGCGTGCTCGTGACCTCCGGCGCGACGCCCGAGCAGCTCGATCTGCCCGATCCCTTCCCCGAGGTGCCGATCGACGAGCTCCTGATCGCTAGCTCGGGCAGCGGTAGCCAGGCCCGTACGCTGATCTTCGACATCGGCACGCTCGATCGGCTCGACAACTTCCCCGGCGCGGTCGCGACCTCGACGATCCCGCTCTACGATCTGCCGGGCCTCTCGGCGGTCTCGCCCAGCGGCACTCACCTCGCCTACGTGACCCAAGGCGGCGCGCTCGAGCTGCACGACCTCGAGAGCCAGACCTCGTGCATGGTGCGGCCCGCCGACAACGCCGAGCACACGGTCGCCGGGTTCGGCAGCGACGGCATCTTGTACTTCCAATCGAGCGAGCGAGCGCTGATCGAGGTGCGCGGCGAGGTCAAGCGCACCGAGGCGGTCAAGCGAGTGTTCGCCTATGACACGCGCTCGCTCGAGTTCACGCCGCTGACCAGCGACGACCGCCACTGGGCATTGGTCGCCGTGCCGGCGCAGACCCTCGACGAGCGCCCCTGGGCGGTAGTCTCGGCCCAGGGCAAGGCGGCAGCGCGGCTCGGCGAGCTCCCCCACTGGCTCGGCTACGCCGACGACGTGACCTTCTTGCCCCGCGGCGACGAGAGCCTATGGGTGCTCGAGGTCGAGAGCGCGTCGTCGAGCAAGAGCACGCTCCGGCTGCGCCGCTTCCTGCCGACCGACAAGGGGTCGCTCGCGTTCGACGACGAGCACGCCGATCCGAGCGTCTTTCACCCCTTTCATCCGCGCCCGACCGGCATCACCAAGCAGCGCTTCGAGCTGAGCTACGGGACCAGCAAGAAGCTGATCAACAAGTCGCTGTGCGTGTCGGTCTCACAGGCTGCGAGCCTGACGACGCCCTGGGCGACCCGCTGCTCCACGCCCAAGGATCCGGCGCGCTACCTCGAGAACAAGCTGCCGCCGCTCGATTACGACGACTGATGGCACAGACCGTGATCGAGGGACGTCGCACGACCCTCCAGTATTGAACGACCTGCGCTGATCGATACGATCGCTCGTGGCACTGGAGGGGTAGAGCCATGAAGTCCCTGTACCTGGTAACTCTGGTCGCGTGTCTGTCGAGCGTCGGTTGCTTGGTCGAGAAGCTCGACGACGACCTGAACGGCGACGGGATGGACGGTGACGACTCGGAGTACACGTCCGAGGGAGAGACGTCCGAGGGAGAGACGTCCGAGGCAGAGACGTCCGAGGCAGAGACGGCCGAGGCAGAGACGGCCGAGGCAGAGACGGCCGAGACCGGCGAGGATAATCAGCACCCGCAGTGCGATACGCCCGCGCCCAATCCCCTGC
>CBFGLP010001426.1:0-2169 GCA_965649595.1 uncultured Myxococcales bacterium
GTGCAGAACTTGTCGCAGCCGCGCTGGATCGTGACGAAGCCCGAGACGCCGTCGTCATCGGCGTGACCGTCGAGGCCCTCGTAGACCTCGCTCTTGTCGAGCAGCACGTCGACCATGCGCTCGCCGGCCAGCGCCCGGCGGGCGAGCGTCGCGATGTTGCGGTAGCTGTCGGGCCCGGCGACCAACTGGATGTGTGGGGCTCGCTCCTCGAGCTTGTCCCGCAGGTGCTCGGCCATGCACCCGGTGATGCCGATGACGAGGTCGGGGTTGTGGCGACGGTAGTCGAGCAGCTGCGTGCTGCGGCCGTAGATCCGGTCCTCGGCCTTCTCGCGCACCGCACAGGTGTTGAGCAGCACGAGATCGGCCTCGCTCGGATCGTCGACGCGCTGCCAGCCGTCCTCGTCGAGGCGCCCGAGCACCAGCGCGGTGTCGGCCTCGTTCATCTGGCACCCGTAGGTCTCGATGTAGACTCGCGGCGCGTCGGCCTGGCTGCCCGCGCGAGCCTCCGAGATCGGCCCCGAAGTGGGCTCGGGGTGAGGATTCGGCGTCGCTCGTCCCCGGGGGCGACGGATCTGGACCAACCCGGTCATTGGTCGCGGATGGTACGGCAAGCCCGACAGTGCGGCCACGCGGCCTTTGGGCGGTCTGCTGGCGCTGAGCGCGGGTGCCCCTTCGATCAGTCCCGTTCCAGCTGGGTGGTATCGCCTCCGCCCGCGCACTACAATCCGCCGCCGAACCGTCCGCCCCGAGCCCGGGGCTCCACGGAGCTTCCATGCGCATGCGACCCACCCTACTTCGCCACACGACTTGGACCAGCCTGGGGATCAGCCTGGCTTGCTTGGCCCTCTTTGCCGCCTGCTCCAAGCCGCCCGAGCCGCAGAAGGCCAAGGACGTCGAGCAGGTCGAAGGTGAGGGCGGCGGTGGCGGTGGAGCTTCGTCTGGCGATCTCCCGCCGATCCCCGATGGCCCCGTGGCGATCGTGAACGGCACCGAGATCACCGCCGCGGACTTCCGAGCCATCTACGATCTCAAGCTGCAGAAGTACGCGGACCGTGGCCGCGAGATCCCCAAGACGGCGGATCGTCGCTACCGCAAGTCGATCGTCGATCGGTTGATCTACCAAGAGATCCTCCGGCAGGAGGCCAAGAAGCTCAACCTCGAGTACGACAAGGACGCGCTCGCCCAGCGTGAAGAGGCCCAAAAGCGCGGCATCAAGGACTGGGACAAGCACCTCGCTCGTCGCGGCGAGAGCGAGGAGAGCCTGCGCCAGCTCTACATCGCCGAGCTGCTCGAGCGGGCGATCCTCGAGGCCGCTGGCGACCTGACCGTCACCGAGGCCGAGATCACCGAGGAGTACGAGAAGATCAAGCCCAACTACAAGAAGGACAAGGAGCGGGTGCGAGCCGCCCACATCCTCGTCCGCGTCGGGCCCGAGGAGCGGCCGAACCCCGGTGAGCCGGTGGCCGAGCCGACCGAAGAGCAGAAGAAGCAGTGGCGCGAAGAGGCGCTGAAGAAGGCCGACGAGGTTTATACGAAGGCCACGGCCGAAGGCGCGGACTTCAACGCCCTGGCGCTCGAGTACTCCGAGGGTCCGAGCGCGCGCAAGGGCGGCGACCTCGGCATCTTCTCTGCCGATCGCATGGTCGAAGAGTTCTCCGACGCCGCGTTCGCGCTCGCGCCCGGCGAGGTCAGCAAGCCGGTCGAGACCAAGTTCGGCTTCCACATCATCAAGGTTTACGGCAAGTACCCACCCGGCGACCTCCCGCTCGAGGCGCTGCGCGATCAGATCATCGAGCGCCTCTCGGCCCGCAAGCTTCACCAAGGTCGGCGCGACCTCAAGGAGAAGCTGATGGCCAAGTACGAGGTCAAGAACATCATGGAAGAGCTGCTCGGGCCGGACCCGCGGGCCAACCGGCGCCCGGCGACCCGCAAGCCGCAGGGCCATGGCGATGCGCACCCGGGCGGCGTGGAGCCGCCGAGCGAGGTGCCCGCGGGCGAGGAGGATCCTTCGGAAGTGCCCGGCGAGCCCCCGACCGGGGCGCCCGCAGCCGAGGGCGGCGAGGGCGAGGTCCCGCCTGCTTAGCCCCCCCGCAGGCGCCGTGCACTGAGCCACGCACGGCCGCTGTGCGGCCGCGAGGTCGCTGCGCGACCTCGGTGGGCTGGTTCCGG
>CBFGLP010001427.1:0-2591 GCA_965649595.1 uncultured Myxococcales bacterium
CTGACGGACGTTGCGCGCGGCTCCGTCCCGAGCGCAGATCTCCAGATTAACTCGCCCGCGCGCAGCGCCCCGGGGAGCCACTGTTCGAGGAGGGAGCGCTCTCCATGATCGGAAAGGCTTCCCCCGTGCATTGCCCCGCGCTGCGATCGAAGTCTCCCAATCCAGGATCTCGCAGTAATCACCAGTGTGAACGCGTACTGTTCACCTTCACCAACTGCGACGGGGTGGAGCCGACCAACAATCAGGCCGAGCGAGACCTCCGACGCGGCGTGATATGGCGGCGGAAGTCGCAGGCGACGCGGTCGGAACGAGGGCGGCGATTCGTGGAACGAATGCTCACGGTTGTCATGACCCTCCGAGCACAATCACGGAGTGTCTATGAGTTTCTCCGCGAGTTGCTTTCCCCGGATCTACCGACTCCGCAACTCCTACCCGACGGCTGAGTGTAAACGCGTACCCCACCCCCAGCGCTCGGCCGCGTCCCGATCCCCGTGGTCATCACACGAGCGCCTCTTTTACTTCCTCGTCCGCCTCCCACTGCGATCGCATCATCTGTGCCCACTCGTCGAGGTCGGTGTCGGTTGTGGGCGGCATCGGTAGCAGGTTCTCCAGCCGAGAGAACTCGCGCCGGAACCGTTCCCGAGCACGACGGAGATCGTTCCGCACGGTGTTTTCAGGCCTGCCCAACAGCTCGCCGAGCTCTCGAGCCGTCAGGTTCTCCCACCAATAAGCCTCGAGCAGCATCTGCTCTCCGAGCGGGATCCGACGCAGCGCCTCCAACATCCGACGCTGTCGTCGGCTGTGGGTCAACTGCGTGGTCGGGCCGGCCCCTAGATCTGCCAACGACAGCTCCTCAATCGGCTCGTGACTTCCGCGCTTACGACGCATCTCCCAGTAGTGCAGCAGCAAATTTTTAGCGATTCCACGCAGATACGCGCCGAAGGGCCCGCGAATTCGCTCGCTTCCGTTCAGGCAGGCAAGAAACGTCTGTTGAAGCAGGTCCTCGACATCCTGCTGTGTGCTCACGGTGTTGCTGAAGAAACGCTGGATCCTCGCTTGGTGTCGTCGATAGAGTTCGTTGCCCGCTCGGTTGCCCGCGTCCGTGTTCCGAGCCGACCGCCACAGCTCGAGTAGCTCATCGTCGTCCACTTCGGCCAACCTACCACCCACGTCCCGGCTCTGAAAAGTGAATTGTTCTACGCCGACGCCGGACTGATTGTAGGTGCTCCCACCAACCCGCCTGAGCATGAACACCTACGACGAGACCCCGCCGACGCCTCGGCCGGAGCCGCCGACCACCGACGAGGGCATCGCTGCGCGGGTCGCCGATCGGTTGTTCCGATCCCAGCAGATTACCCAACCCTCGACGATAGGTCGTTTCAGCATCCTCCGGCGGATTGGCACCGGTGGAATGGGGATCGTCGACCTCGCCTATGATCCCCGCCTCGACCGCACGGTCGCGCTCAAGAGCCTCGTTCGATTCGACCCGCGTAGTCGTGAGCGGTTCGTCCAGGAGGCCAAGGCGATGGCCAGGATAAAGCACGCCAACGTCGTCGATGTGCACGAGGTAATCGAGATCGATGCCTCCGTCCACATCGTGATGAAGTACATCGAAGGCACTACGCTCGCCGACTGGCAGCGCGACAAAGACTGGGACCAGGTGCTGGACGCATACGTACAGGCCGGGCGAGGCCTCACCGCCGCACACGAGGCCGGCCTGCTCCACCGCGACTTCAAGCCGAGCAACGTGCTGATCTCGTCCAAGGATGGGAGCGTCTGTGTGGCCGACTTCGGGTTGGCGGTCGCCAACCCCGACGCCATCGGGTCGACCGAAGCACTCGCCGAAGGGCTCGACGAAGGATCACGGGAAGTCAGCAACTGGTTCGTGGGGACCCGCGAGTATCTTGGACCGGAGATCTACGCCGGAAATCCCGCCAGCGTATGGTCCGACCAATTCAGCTACTGTGTCTCCTTGTGGGAGGCAATTTGCGGACAGCGCCCCTTCAGGCTCGAGGACATCCTGAACGCGACGCGAACCGGGCTGTTGCCATTGCCCAGGAAATTCGCCGGCCCTCGCTGGCTACGCCGCGTAATCGCCCGCGGGTTGGAGATCGATCCCCAGCAGCGGTGGCCGACGATGGATGCGTTGGTCGACACGCTTCGACATCTGCCGCAGCGACGCCGCCGCAGGACCGGGATCCTAGCGGTGGGAGCACTGACATTGTCCGCGCTCGGGCTCATGTTCGCGAGCGATCACGAGCCGCCTTGCCCAAGCAACGACGACGTGCCGGAGTTCTGGAGCGCCGAGCGGCGTGCAGCGCTCGCCGGGTTGGCCGAGTCTCGGCTCGACGCATCGGTCGTCCTCGCTACCATCGAACGAGAGCTCGGCGCCCACGCCAGGCGATTCGCCGACGAACGCGCCAACCTCTGCGTTGCGCATCGCGAGCAGGAGACATTGACCGCCGCTACGTTCGAGCGGAGCAACGTCTGCCTCGACCATGCGGCAGACCGGACCGCGATCCTCGTCGACTCGCTGCTAGAGCCCGATGGCTCGGGTCTCGTCCATGTCGACAGCTTGCTGGCGGAGCTGC
>CBFGLP010001428.1:0-17525 GCA_965649595.1 uncultured Myxococcales bacterium
CGCGCTGACCTCGGTGTTCAACTCGGACATCCTCGCGCAGATCGACTTCATCCCGGGCAACTTCGACAGCCGCTACGGCAACGCGATCGGCGGCATCGTCAACGTGCAGCCTCGCAAGGGCCGGCGCGACGGCTATCACGGCTACGTCGACGCCGATCTGTTCGACGCCGCCGCGATGGCCGAGGGCCCGATCGGCAAGGGCAGCTTCGTCGCCTCGGTCCGGCGCAGCTACGTCGACGCGCTCTTGCGGGTCGCGATCCCCAAGGACGCGGGCATCGACTTCAACGTCGCGCCTCGGTATTGGGACTATCAGCTGCTCTTCGACTACCCGATCCGCGAGGGCAACTTGTCGGTGCGGGTGTTCGGCTCCGACGACCAGCTCGCCGTGGTCGCCCCGGCCGTCAACGACGAGGAGCCCGACAGCAACGACGGGTTCGACACCCAGATCGCGTTTCACCGGGCCGACCTGGTCTGGGAGGCGCAGTACGGCCCCTGGAAGGTGCTGCTAACGCCCTCGTACCGGCACGAATTGTTGACCGGCAACGGCGGCGACATCTTCTCGTTTCGGGTCACCCGCGACAGCTTCAACTTCCGTGGCGAGCTGAGCTACCGGATCTCCAAGCGCGCGTCGGTGCTGTTCGGCACCGAGGTCGCCGCGGGCGAGTACACGCTCGAGGCCCGCGCGCCCGGGTTCCCGCAGGCGGGCGTCGGCGACGGCGGCTCGTACCTCGGCGCCGAGCTCGGCGGGCCCTTTGCGAGCATGTCGCTCTACACGACCGCGACGATCGGCGTGACCGAGAAGCTGCAGCTCTATCCGGGGCTTCGCCTGACCTACAACGGCGTCGTGCTCAACCAGGCCGCCCTCGACCCGCGCCTGCGGATGGCCTGGAACTTCCTGCCGAGCACCACCTTCAAGGCCGGCCTCGGGATGTACTCGCAGTACCCCGACGTGTTCGAGCTCAACGAGGTGTGGGGTAACCCGAAGATCAACCTCGAGCGCTCGGTCCACGCCAGCGTCGGCGTCGAGCACGTGTTCGAGGAGTACGACCTGACCGTCGAGGGCACGCTCTTTTACAAGTACGTCTATTCGGTCGCCGTGCCCTCGACCACGATCTTGCTCGATCCCGGCCCCGACGGCGGGGTGATTCGGCCCGAGCGGTTCAACAACGATGGATTCGGGCACATCGGCGGCGTCGAGGTGCTGGTCCGCAAGCAGCTGACCAACAACTTCTTCGGCTGGGTCAGCTACACCTTCTTGCGGGCGTTCTACGAGATCGACGAGAAAGAGGGCCTGCGGCCCTTCGACTTCGACCAGCCGCACATCCTCACGATCCTCGGCGTCTACAAGCTGCCGCGCGGATGGAGCGTCGGCGCCCGCTTCCGCCTGGTCAGCGGCAACCCGACCACGCCGATAACCGACGGCATCTATGATGCATCGACCGGCGGCCACTTCCCGGTCCAGGGCGAGCGCAACAGCGGCCGGCTAAAGGCCTTTCATCAGCTCGACCTGCGCATCGACAAGATGTGGACCTGGCGGTTCATGCGGCTCAATTTCTACGTCGACGTGATGAACGTCTACAATCGACGGAACCCCGAGGGGATTCAGTACGGGTACAACTTCCAGGACAGCAGGATCATCGCGGGCTTGCCGATCCTGCCCTCGGTTGGGTTCAAGCTGGACTTTTAATCCCTGTGCTCGGTTGAGTCTGGCCTCTCGGCCAGCTCAACCGAGGACAGGGATTATCTGGTTTTGAGGGAGGGACGTCGCCCGTCCCTCCCCCAGCCGGGCACAGCCCGTCTGGGACCCCTACCCTCACGTCAGACTGATTCTACGTCCGCTCCGCGGACTGTTCTGGAGGAGTCGCTCGCAGACAAGCAGGCCAGACTCAACCGAGCACAGTGATTAATCGAGCGCGATCACATCGACTTGGCTTTGTCGCACGCGTACTCGTTCTCGTCCTCTTCGCAGATGCTCTGGCAATCCGCCTTGCCGGCCTTGTCGCACAGCTCGATCGTCATCTTCTCCCACTTCTTGCAGGCCTCTTCGGACTCGCTGATCTTGCAGGCGATGCCGCAGTCCTGATGCGTGCCTTCGTTCGAGAGGCACATCTCGGTCACGAAGTCTTGCTTCTTGCAGGCGGTCGCGGCCGTGACGGCGGCGAAGGTGAGGACGATAGTCGTTAGGTTGCGCATCGCGCATTATTCTACCATTGGTCGAGCTCGTGAATTTGTCGAAGTGAGGTCACGAGATCGTTGCAGACCTGGATGGGACGTTGCCCCATCGGCTTGGGCTCGGCTCCGGCGAGCACCTCGAGGCAGGCGCGGACGCTCGCCTGCAAGGCCGAGAGCGCGTAGCCGCCTTCGAGGGTCAGCAGGACGCGGCCCTGGGAATAGCGGTCGGCGAGCGCCTTTGCTCGCGCGCAGAGCTGGGCAAACCCAGCCTCGCTGACCTGCATGTCACCGAGCGGATCGTCGGCGTGGGCATCGAAGCCGGCGCTGACTAGGACCAGATCGGGAGCGAAGCGCTCGGCGGCGGGCAGCAAGGCATCGAGCACGGCGAGGTACTCGGCGTCGCCGAACCCGGCGGGGAGCGGGGCGTTGAGCGTGAGCCCCAGGCCGGGCCCATGGCCGCGACGGTGGGCCTGGCCGGTGCCCGGGTAGTGCGGGTCCTGGTGGAGGTCGAGCACCATCACGTCGTCGCGCCGGTAGAACGCGGCCTCGGTGCCGTTGCCGTGGTGCACGTCCCAGTCGAGGATCAAGATCCGCTCGAAGCCCGATGTGCGGGCGGCCTCGGCCGCGATCGCGACGTTGTTGAACAGGCAAAAGCCCATCGACCGATCGGCGACGGCGTGGTGGCCCGGAGGACGGACCAGGCACATCGCGGCGGTGGTGGTGCCGCTGCGTAGCGCGTCGACGGCCTCGAGCAGGGCCCCGGCCGCGAGCTCGGCTGCGTCGATGCTGCCGGGGCCGAGCGAGGTGTCTGGATCGAGCACCCGCGACTGGCCGCGCAGCGAGAGCAGCTCGTCGACATACCCGGGCGCGTGCACGCGCAGCAGCGCCTCGCGTGGTGCGGCGCTGGGCGTGCGGCGATCGATCGCGCTTTGGATCGCCTGCTCGTCGAGCAGGTCGAGCAGCACCTGCAGGCGCTCGGGTCGCTCGGGGTGGGTAGATCGGACGCCATGGACCGGCGAGTGATCGAGCATGCGCTCGTCGATCCAGACTGCGGGGCGCGAGCTCATGTCGTCTTTGTCGCGGGCGGAGAGGGAGGTGCGCTGTGCCAGCCCCACGCGCCGAGCAGGCCGAAGCCGAGCGCGTTAACGGCCCCGTGGAGCTGGACCATGCTCATGATGTCGGGCCAGGGCACGCCCTTGTACTCGCTGAAGGCGTAGCTGCCGGCGAAGATCATGCCCGCCATCAGGCACGCGCCGCTGAACCCGAACAGCATCGCGGGCACGCTCGGCACCACGCGGCTGCGCTGCAATAGACCGATGGCGACGATGATCCCGGCGCCCGCGGTCAGCCACGCGGACAGCCACTCGAGCAGCGGGCTGAGGGTGATCCCGATCGCCACGAGCGGGACCCCGAGCACGACGGCCCAGGCGTTGAAGCGGTGCAGGCTGCCGGGATAGGTGCGCGCGAGGTAGCCGGCGGAGATCGGCAGCGTGAAGCCGGCGTGGTGGAAGTGCGCCGCGGTCAAGAGCACGATCAGCGGCGAGAAGCCGAGCGGCTGCAGGCCGAGGCGATCGCAGATCAACCAGCCGCTGCCGATCACCGGGAAGCCGAGCGCCGCGATCACGGCGATCTCTCCGGAGCGGAAGATCCCTCGTAAACCCTCGACACGAACCCAAGCGAGCAAGCGCCGGAGCGACTCGACCGCGAGCAAGGCGGTCCAGATCGCCCAGGGCAGCACGCCGAGCAGGCCGGCGGCGCCGGGCTCGAAGCGCATCGCGAAGGGGAGCAGCAGCGCGCAGGGCAGCTGTCCCCACGCGAGCGCGCGCAGGAGCGGAGAGAGGTTGTCTTCGACCAGCAAGGGTCGAAGCAGGAGAGGGACCAGCACCAGCGGCGAGAGGGCGAACAGGGCTGCGGCGGGGAACGGGTCGGCGAGCACCTGCCAGGCGATCCAGATGAGGGTGCCTGCGACCGCGCTGTGACGACTGATCCGGGCCGGGTCCACTTGGGCGAGAGTGTACCCGAGCGGCTCGGCTGGCCGTCAACTCGGGTCTGCTGCCGAGCGGCTAGCCTGAGATCCTCGCGAGCACCGGCTCGCTCGGCAACATCCGGGAGCCCTCCGAGCCATCCGAGCCTCCGAGCCCTCCGATCCCTCCGATCGTCGCGGTCGACTTCCATGAGGGCTGTCGTCGCCAACACCAAACGATGGATCGGAGCGGCAACGTACAACCCGCTTGAAGGAGCACACCGAGGCGAGCCGTTTGACGTGATGCACGTAGCCCAATATCATTGATTAGCAAGTCATGGCACCTTCAGATCCAGGGTTTCCCTGCCACGTCTGCGGAACGCCCTCGAACCAGAGCAACGAGTTCATGACCTGCTGTCGCAAGTGTCTGGTGCCGTTGCGACCCGCCCCCCCGGCCAGCGTCGCGCGGGCGTTCGAAGTCTTGCTCATCCTCTACGGCGACCATCGAGTGAATAGCATCCCCGGCATTGACAGTCCGTTCACACTGCTCTTTCGCTATGCACCAACTCGAGAAAGGCTCGATGGCTACGCCCGGATCCTCGCTAGCATCGACATCGAAACGATGGCGGCAGGCATCCGGCAAAATCGCCGCGCTGAGCCCGATGATTTTGCCGCGGCCTTGGTGATGGAGATTCTGGGCCACCCAATCGCGCTGGCGGATCTCGATGACTGCCTCTCGCGTATGCGAGAGGACTTCGAGTCGGGACTATTCGTTGAACGCATCGAGGACCTGGTTGAGACGGTTGCTACCGCCAACCGGCTCGAGCGTCTGCACCACGAGGCGGTGTGCGACGCCTCGCCGCTCCGATCGTCTGTCCGCCACACTTGTCATTTCTGTTACTCGGAGCTCGATCTGCGAAAGCCCATTGTAGTCGAGTTTGATGCAGAGCTCGGCCCTCCGCCTTGCTGTCCGTTTTGTGATGGCCCAATCCCAAAAGAGCGTCTCGCACCTACGCCGGATAACGCTCGGAAGCTCGCCGAACGACTCGTTGGGATGTTGCCGATCAATCCTCGTCCCAGGGATTTGCCCGACCGGATGATACTGTTCCATTCGACGTCCAAGGCGGACGTCGATGCGTGGATTGACGCGCTTCGTCGCATTGACGTCGATGCCCTCTGCACATCTCTCGAGCTGAGCATTGATGACGCATCGTTCCCAGAGTTGGCCGAGTCTGCTCGAAGCGGGATTGCGCAATTACGTCTTCAGCATCAAACCGGATTGTGGGCCTGGCGGATCGCCGACCTGCGTGAACGCGTGCTCACGCTCCAGCAACTCGAGGCCGAGCACTATCGCAAAGTCTACACGCGCCGACATGGGCACCCCCCCAACCAAAGGACTGATCGCATCTCCCGCTCAGCGAGGCAGTTCGAGATCTGCATGACCCCATGACGGAACCGAGCGAAATCCGGGAGCGAATCGAGGAAGTCATCTCGTGGGCCACCACGAGCTTCTCCGGCCACAAACAAGCGACGGAGGTCGCGGTGGCCGTGCGAGCGTTGCCCGGGGTCGAAGTGCTCAACCACTTGCGCGTGCGCGATCACGAGTATGAGATACAGGTGAGCCTCATGAATCACCTGGAGGACGAGATCGATGCGCTGGAGCTCGTGCGCGATCTGTCACTTGCCGCCGCACCCGAGGTCGTCGCGCTACTCCCCATCAACACCGCCCTGCAAGAGTGGGTGCTGATCACGCGGTATAGCGCGTGTCCGGGCGAGCTCCTGCAGCCTGTGGATCACGCGAAGGGGCCATTCTCGCCTGCTGCCCGCGATCGCTTCCGCGCCGACATGAAGGCGCTCGCCGACTTCGGGCTCGTCTATCCCCACGTGAAGTCGGGCGCGAGCGGGTTCTCTCAATGGCTGGTGAGCAGCGAGACCGGTACCTTGTTGCTCTACAACTGGTCGTGCATCGAGGAAGGCGACGAGGAGGAGACCGCCGAGATGCTCGAGCACGTCGACCGAATTCTCGCCAGCCGGAGCTGACTTCATGAACCACAACGAGGCGCTCATCAGCAACGAGGTCGCGCTGTGGGTCTGCGAGGACGCGCATTCGCAGCGGGGCGCCCAGGTGTTCGTAGTCGCCCACCGGCCGCTGGGCTGGTCCGGGCTTTACTTCGGCGGTGTGGAGGCCAGCGTGCTGGCCGGAGTCGGCGAAGATCGAGGAGTGACCTCGGACAACATCGACCGCTTCCTGCCTCACGTCGATGCGTACCTGGTCGGGACCGGGATCGAGCAGCGCTTCGGTGTGCTCGATCCCGACGAGATCGCGCGCCTGAACGATCGGATCTGCGCCGCGGCGGTCACCACTGGTTCGTGATTCGCGGTTATCCTCCGCCAGGTGAGCGGCAGCATACGTCTGCGACGTCCCCCCAAGCACGTGCAGGAGCAGCTGCGCCCGCCGGGCTCGAAGAGCCTGAGCAACCGCGCGCTGCTGCTCGCGGCGATGGCCGAGGGCACGACGGTGATCCGCGGGCTGCTCGACGCCGAGGACACGCGGGTGATGCTCGACGCGCTCGAGCGGCTCGGGGTGAGCGTCTCGACCGAAGGAGAGGCGCTCGCGGACGGGGTGATCGTCGAGGGAGCAGGCCGGCGGCTGGGCTCGAGCACGGGCGCGATCAGCCTGCACGTCGGCACGGCCGGGACGGTCGCGCGCTTCTTGACGGCCGCGGTCGCGGCGGCGAGCGAGCCCACCTGGGAGAGCGTGCTGATCGACGGGACGCCGCGCATGCGCGAGCGACCGATGGACACGCTGCTCGAGGCGTTGGTCGAGCTCGGCAGCGAGATCGAGGCGCTGGGCAAGCCCGGCGCGCTGCCTTGTCGGGTGCACGCGCGGTCGGGGCTGGATGGCGGGACGCTCTACTTCGGGAAGCTCGAGTCTTCGCAGTTCGTCTCGGCGCTCGCGCTCACGGGCGCGTGGACGCGTGAGCCGCTGCGGCTGGTGCTGCTCGAGGGGACGCCCGCGCGACCCTACGTCGACATGAGCCTGACCACGCTCGCGTGCTTCGGTGGGCAGGGTCGCTGGGTCTCGCCGGAGCCAGAGCGCGGCGAGACCGGTGAGGTGATCGAGGTGCTCCCGGTCGCGGACCTGCGCGCACCGGAGGAGCCCTTCGTGATCGAGCCCGACGCGTCGGCGGCCAGCTACCTGCTCGCGCTGCCGGCGATCTGGGGCGGGCAGGTGACGATCCCCGATCTCGGCAGCACGAGCGTGCAGGGGGACGCGCGCTTCTTCGAGGTGCTCGGACGCTTCGGCGCACAGGTCGAGCAGACGGCCACGACCACGCGCGTGCGCGGGACCGGGCGCTTGGTCGGCCTGGACCTCGACCTCTCCGACATGCCCGACACCGCCTTGACCGCGGCGGTCGTGGCTCTGTTCGCCGATGGGCCGACGCGCCTGCGCGGGGTCGAGGTGCTGCGCCACCACGAGAGCGATCGCCTGGCGGCGGCAGCCACGGAGCTGCGCAAGCTCGGCGCCAAGGTGGTCGTGCGCGACGATGGCCTCGAGATCCACCCACCTGCGGGCGGCCCGCGACGCGGGGTTGAGATCGACACCTACGCCGACCACCGCATGGCGATGGCGTTCGCCTTGGTCGGCTCGGTGACGATCCGCGACCCGGGCTGCGTAGCTAAGACTTTTCCGGGCTATTTCTCGCTGCTCGACGAGCTCGGGATGGTCGTGCATGAAGGGCCGACATGAGCACGGAGCCGAGCTTGCGGGTCGGGACGGACATCGAGCTGGTCGGGCTCGCGATCGATGACCAAGCGCGCGGCGTGGGCCGAGCCGAGGGGCGACGCGTGCACGTGCCCGGGCTCGCGCCGGGCGAGCGGGCGCGCGTGCGGATCGACGCGCTCGCCCGCCACTCCGACGCGGCGTTCGGGCACTTGCTCGGGCTGATCGAGCCACACCCCGAGCGACGTCAGCCGCCCTGCGCTCGGCACCGCGATCCGCTCGCGCTCGAGCGCTCGGGCACCTGCGGCGGCTGCCCGCTGATGCACCTGTCGATCTCCGCCCAGCGAGCAGCCAAGCGCGACCGCGTGCGCGAGCTCGGGCTCGAGCTCGACACGATCGTCGGCGGTGACGAGTGGGGTTATCGCTGGTCGAGCAAGCGGGTCGTGGCGGGGCGCGTCGGCGCGCTGGTGCTCGGGAGCTTTCGAGCGGATCCGCTGGCCCACCCGGGGCAGGTCGCGGACATGGCAGGGTGCCTGGTCGATCACCCGCAGATCGAGGCGGTGTTCGAGCGATTGGAGAAGCTCGCCAACGAGCTAGGGATCCGGGCGTGGCGAGCGGGTCAAGGGGGCGACGGTTCGACGGGAGATCTGCGCTACGCGTGGGCCAAGACCGACGGAGAGTCGGTGCTGCTCACGTTGATCACCTCGCCGAGCGACGAGGATCCGACCGGCGAGCACAGCCGGGCCGCCGCCGAATTGCCGCACGCCCTGATGGACGCGATCCCCGAGCTGTCCGGGGTCGCGTGGAGCATTCAGCCGGTCCGCGAGACCAACACGATCCGCGGCGGCGCCCCGCGAGTGCCGGCGGGCGAGGGCAAGCTCGAACTTCAGCTCGGCGGGGCGGCGGTCGAGGTCGGACCGCTCGGGTTCTTGCAGCCGAATCCCCCGATCGCGGCTCGGGCGTACCGCGATTTGGTGCGCGATTTTTCTCCGCTCGAATCGAGTGATTCGAGTGAATCGAGTGATTCGAGTGATCCGCAAGCGGTCGACTCACGATCGACCCTCGCGTTCGACTTGTATGCAGGCGCCGGCGTGACCACGGCGCTGCTTCGAGAGGGCCACGCCGAGGTGATCCCCTGCGAGTCCTACCCCGAGTCCGCGCGCGCGCTCGGGGTCGAGCCGCAGGCGGTCGAGGTGTTCCTGCGCGAGTATCTCGCGGCCGGTCGCCCGACGCCGGATCTCGTGGTCGCCAACCCGCCGCGAGCGGGCCTCGGCGAGCAGGTCTGCGCGCAGCTGGTCGAGCTCGGCCCGCCGCGGCTGCACGTGATGAGCTGCAACCCGGACACGCTCGCGGTCGATCTCGGCCGACTTGGCGTAGTCAGCCCCACAGGGGCCGAGAAGGGCTCGCGCTACCAGCTGGTCGGGCTGCGCGGCTACGATACGCTGCCGCAGACGGCTCACCTCGAGCTGGTCGCCTGGCTGCGCCGGGTCGACTGAACGCGAGTCGCCACGAGCTCCCCGACCATGGCCGCCGACGTCGACGCTCTGCTCGCGCGCCTCGTCGCCCAGTTCGAGTCGCCCTACGACTTCTTGCGCGAGCTGGTCCAAAACGCGATGGACGCGGGCAGTGATCGAGTCGAGGTCGCGCTCGAGGTCCACCCGATCCCCGGCTCGACCGGCTCGGCCGACGACGAGGTGGTGTACGAGCTGAGCGTGCTCGACACGGGCGCGGGTATGGACGAGGCGGTGATCGATCGCGAGCTGACCCGGCTGTTCGCCTCGGGCAAGGCCGGCGATCGCACGATGGCGGGCGGGTTCGGGATCGGCTTCGTGAGCGTGTTCGCGTGGGAGCCCGAGGCGGTGCTCGTGCACACCGGCCGCGGCGGCGAGAGCTGGGAGCTGCTCTTTCACGCCGATCGGACCTTCGAGAAGGTCGCGGTCGAAGAGCCGCTCGAGGGCACCATGATCTCGTTGTTTCGCCGCGGCCGGGCGAGCGAGCGGCAAGGCATCGCCGAGGCGGTGCGCGACAGCTTGTGGCGATGGTGTCGCTTCGTCCCGCTCGAGATCGGCTTCGAAGATCGCGAGAGCGGCGATCCACCCGAGCTGATCCAAGACGCGCCCGAGCCGGAGGGCGGGCTGGGAGCCGGGCTCACGCGGGCCGAGGTCCGTGGCGACACGACCTTGCGGGTGAGCCTGGCCGTGCCGCCGCACGCGGTGCTGCTGCGACGCGGGCTGATCTTGGCCGAGGGCGGCCCGCGGCAGCTGCTCGGAGGCATCGCGGCGCAGCTGGGCGAGACCTGCGAGCACCTGCAGGTGTGGGCCGACTCGCCGCTGCTGCGCACGACCTTGGCGCGCGACAAGGTCGTCGACGACGAGGGCCGCAAGCAGGTCGAGCAGCGGCTGCTGGCGTTGGTCGAGCAGCTGCGCGGGGACCTCGCGAGCAAGCTCGAGGAGCTGGTCGCGGTCGGCTCGGATCTTCCTCCGGGGAGCGAGCCACCGGACCAGGTCGATCCGGCGTGGACTCGCGAGCGGCACGCCCTCTACGGGGTCCTTCACGCGCACTTGGCCGTCGAGCATGCGGTGCTTGGAAAGGCGCCCCGGCAGCGGCCGCTGCTGCGGGACCTCGCGCATGGCAAGGCGATCTCGCTCGACGCGGCGGTCGAGCGCATGAAGGGACGTCCGCTGCTCTTGGCTCGACCGCACGGTCCGAGCGAGCCGGGCTCGGAGGCTGACCCGAGCGTCGGCGGCGTGGACGAGCTGGTGTTGGCCTTGCGACCGACCACGATCCCGGTGATCGCGGGCAACCTCGACGACGACGGCCCGTGGCTGCGCCCGCTCGCGCGCATGGTCGAGGCCGAGTGGGTGGCGATCGAGCGAGCGATCGCGCGTGTCGAGCCGCGGCCGAACCAAGCGCTCGGGCTGTGCGGGCTAGTCCAGGCGTTGTTGACCAGGCTGGGCTTCGAGGAGATCGAGGTCGGGCTCGGGCTGTTCCGCGATCCGGCGGGGCGCAGCGATCCGAGCCCAGTGTTCGGGCCCGAGGTGGTCGGGGCCGCGCGTCCGCTGGCGTTTCATGGCGGCGCCCGGATCCCGCGCGCGCACCTGCGCCGCCGCAAGCTCTGGCTCAACGCCGTGCACGTGCTGGTGGTCGCGTCGATCGAGAGCTTCGTGCATCGACCGATGCTCGCCGGGCTCGCGTTAGTCAGCGGGATGCTCGGCCATGTCCTCGACGCGCCCGAGCCCGGCGCGTTGATCGACGCCGCCGATGTGCTCGCGGCCGAAGCTCCCGAGGTGAAGGCATGAGCCTGCACCCAGCGGTCGCCGAGGTGGTCGCCAGCCGACGGCTCGGCAGCCTCGATGCGTCACGGCACCGCTTCACGGTCTCGCGCGAGCAGGCGCTCTTGCAGCTGCGGGCGCAGGCGAAGGCTCGCGCGGCGCATCCTTGGGCGTGGACGCTGCCGCTGGTCCGCGCGGCCAACTCGCTCAGCGACGTGGCGGAGTGCCGGATCACGACCGAGCACGACGAGGCGACGGTGACGACGCTGCTCGACGTGATCGTGCCCGGCTTCGAGCTAGGCGGGCTCGACATGTCGGACATGCTCGCGGGCGCGCTCGATGCCGATCTCGGCGAGCCGATCCACGAGGGGCTCTGGGCGACAGGAGTCAGCGACGATCCGGAGCCGCTGCGGCAGCTTCGCTTGCAGCGCTTTCGCATGCTGATCGGGCGGGCGATCAACGAGGCGCTCGGGCACGAGCCGCTCGCGCTGGAGCTGCGCACGAGCGTGGGCGGGCGGCGGTTCGAGAAGCGGGAGTCGGTCAGCGAGGGCCGCGATCCCTACGGCGAGCGCAAGACCCAGGGCTGCGTCGGCGCGAGCCGCTTCGTGGTCGCGTGGGTCGAGCCGCGGCCGAGCTGGGGCGCGCGGCTGGGCCGGTGGTTGCGAGGGCGCTCGGAGGTGACGGCGATGCTGGCCGAGCTGTGGTCGAGCCAGCAGGTGCGCGAGACCGACGAGACGATCGCCGGCGACGACGGCCAGCTCCTGCTCGGGCCTTCGATCTCTCGCCCGCCGATCGCCCTGGGTCGGCACGCGTTGTTCGGGTCGAGCTCGGGCTTGCTGGCAAAGCCGGCGATCCGCGGGTCGCTGTGGTTGGTCCGCGACGGGCTGCGGTTGGTCGAGCTGACTGGTCCGCTGCGCGAGGCCGGTCTGCCTGCTGGGGATCAGCTCGCGGGTTGGATCGATTGCCCGAGCCTGCGCTTGACCGCGGACGAGCAGTCGGTCGTGCGCGACGCTGCGTTCGAGCTGCTCGCGGCGTGGTTGGCGGACGCGCTCGCGCATCGGGTCGAGATAACCTCGTGTGAGGGGGGCACGGTCGGGCCGCCGAGCATGAGCGTGCGCTGGCCGAGCGGGCTCGAGGCGCTGGTCAGCGCGAGCGAGCGCCCGATCACGAGCGACTCGCTCGAGAGCGACGTCCAGCACGGGCGCGAGCTCGTCTACGTGTGGCGGCACCAGGCCCGCAACGTCCCCGCTTGGGCGCGGGCGCGGGTGCTCGCGCCTTGGCCATCGGAGCTCGAGCGCCTGCGCGAGCGCTTCCCGAGCGCGCGGCTCGTGCCTCTGCGCGCGCTCGGTGGGCAGATCGACTTCGATCCCGCCGACCTCACCAGCTTGCGCGCGGGCAGCTACGAGCCGCTGGTGCTGGCCCGCGACTCGCGGCTCGACTTGCCTGGCGAGCTGGTCCACGAGCCGGGCCTGGTCGGGGTCGAGCTGCACGTCGCGATCGAGGCCTACGTGCACCGCTCGGCCGCGGCGAGCATGGGCTTCATCGAGCTGCTCGCGTACGAGCGCCGCGTCGCGCAGATCCGCGAGCGGGTGAAGATCATCCCGGGCGTCACGCTGATCGCTCGGCTGAGCAGCCCAAGCGGCGAGCTCGATGTGCCGGCGCTACGCCGCGCGCACGCGCTGATCGGGGTGATCGTGGATCAGGTCCGTCGCAAGGCGCTCGACCACCGCGAGGCCTTGCTCGCCCACGTGATCGCGCGCGCGAACCCGTGGGAGAACCCCTTCGTTCGCGGGGCGCTCGACGAGCTGACCGGGGTCGCGCTCGAGCTGGCCTACAAGCGCACGGAGGCGGGTCTGCGCCTGAGCTGGAAGGACAGCGTGCTGCTCGACGTGGTCGTCGCGAGCGATCACGAGGGCCGCAAGCTGATGCTCCGCGACGCGCTCCGGCAGGTCCGCGAGCCGGGGCTGATCGTGTCGGGTCGTGACGATCGCAGCTGGACCAGCTTGCACTCCTCGGACGTACGCTTGCGGCCGTGGAAGATCGCCGAGTGGGCGCGGCCGCTGGTCGAGCGGGTGATCGGTGCGGCGGCGATCCTCGACATGCCGACGGTCGCCGAGGCGTACCCCTTGGTCGGGCTGCACCTGGTCGACGATCAACGTCACCTGCTGCGCTCGCGCGACGCGGTCGCGACCGACCTCGAGCGCAAGGGCGTGGATCGGCTCGCGCGGCTGCGCCTGCTCGGTCAGCTCTTGGTCGCCCGCGGCCTCGGGGCGGACACGATGGGGCTCGAGAGTGTGGTCTTGCTCGAGCGCTACGACCCGCGGGCGCTCAGTCCCACGCGCCTGGTCAGCCTCGCGCAGGTGCTCGCGGAGCGACCGATGCCGGGGATGGTCCCCGTCGGCGCCGTGCATCGGGGCCTGAGCGCGCCCGTGATCGAGGTCCTGCCTGGGCTCGCGGCCCTGCTGCACGAGGTCGCCGGGCTCGAGCCGCACGTGCAGGGCAGCGTAGCTGCGCCCGTACACGCCAGCGTGCACGGCGAGGACAGCCGCGGCAGCACGCCGATCCGCCGACGCGCCCGCGAGCTGCCGCCCTTGCTCGCCAAGTCGGTCGTCGACTCGCTCTTCGTCGGTCGCCTGCAGGTCGCCGGTGATGGCAGCTCCGACGGCGTCGCGCTGTGGGCCAAGGGCCTGCGGGTGGGAGAGGTGCAGCTCGACGAGCCGCTCGGTCGGGTGAGCGGTCGGCTGTGGCTGACCATCGATGGCCAGCGAGCGGGGCCGCTGCTGCTGCGTCGGCAGGTCACCGAGCTGGCCCGCGAGCTGGTCGCCGACGCGCTGCGCCAGCGAGCCTTGCTCGCGCCCGAGGGCCCGCAGCGGCGTCGGCTGGATCACTTCGTCGAGTACGCCCGCACGGTCGTGCGTAAGCAGGACAGCTACCAGCTCGCCGACCTGCTCGGCGCCCACGAGGTCAGCGATCGCGCGCAGCAGATCGCCAAGCTCAAGCAGATGTCGCTCACGGCGGTCCCGCTGCGTCCGCTCTCGCCTCGCCGCGACGCGCTCTTGGCCGACATCGTGCGGCAGTCGCTGGCGATGCCGGTCCACTTCGACGCGGCGATCTTGCAGTGGCGCGCGGCGAAGCTCGGCAAGCGACGGCGCGACGGGTCACTGGAGCTCGAGTTCGGGCTGCGCAACGCGTGGATCCAGCGGGCGCTCGATGAAGAGCAGCAGCTCGATATGCAGGCGCACCGGCAGGCGGCGCTGCAGGCTGCGGTGATCGTGGTCGCGGAGTTCTTCTTCCAGGCGCGAGCGAACCTCGAGCTCGAGCTGGGGGAGGAGCACCTGGTCGTGGCGCTCTGGCGACTGCTGCGGCTGGTTTGAGTCAGCGGCGAGCCGTCAGCAAGGTCGACGCGAACGCGAGCAAGGCAGGCAGCCCCTGGACGATCGCGATCGAGGGCTTGGCCGTGATCCCCCCGAACACCCCCGCCACGATCACGCAAACCAAGAAGAAGCGGGCGATCGCCTGACCCCGCTCGGCGTCCCGCGAGAGCAACGACCAGCCCAAGCCCGCCGCCAAGAACCCGTTGTAGAGCCCCTGGTTCATCGCCAGCGCGGCCGACTCGGCGGCGAACTCCGGCGTGGTCCCGAAGCGCGCCATCACGGCCTCGCTCTGCCACAAGAACATCTCGACCACCATGAAGAGCAGGTGCTCGAGCGCGACGAAGCCGACGAGGATCTTGCTGGCGGAGCTCATGCTGTCTCCACGCGGCGCAGCATAGCGAAGATCAGTCTCCACCGAGGCGATCGCGTCGTCGCTGGACCAGCGCGGCGAACGTGGGCACGGCGAGCATGGCCGCGAGCGCGGTCATCAGGATCCCGATCGCCGCGAGCTCCCCGATCGACCGCAGCCCGCCGTTGTCGGCGACCAAGAACGCGCCGAAGCCCGCGACCGTGGTCATGGTCGCGGCCAAGATCGCGCGGCCGGTCTCGTCGACGGATCGGTGCAGGCCCGTCTTGGTCGTCGACTCGCGGCGAATGCTGGCGGTCAGGTACACGCCGTTGTCGACGCCGATGCCGAGGATGGCCGGCAAGATTGGCACGTTGAACAAGTTGAGCTTGAGCGCGAAGGTGCCGAGGATCCCGAACGTCCACCAGAACGCGAGCGCGAGCGGGATCAGGGTGATCAGCGTCTGCCCGACCGAGCGGACCTGCCAGAACACCAGGCACGCGATCAGCAAGGCGGCCGAGCCGATGATGACGGGCCACTCCTCGTTCATCATCGTGTACATGGTCGCGTACACGGTCGGCTCACCGACGAACACGCCCTCGCCATCGGCGTAGAGCTCGGTCTCGGCCATGAACGCGACGCCGGTGTAGATGTCGGCGGCGTCGTAGTTGGGGTGAGCGAAGATGCCCCAGCTGCCGTCGTCGCCGCGGAGCCGATGCAGCGCCTCGGGTGGGAGGTCTTCGGGTGTGAAGGGCTTGGCCTCCAGCATCCGGCGCAGGAGCTGGCCGTCGGTGAGCGAGATGGCGGGCTGTTCTTGGTTGTTCGGCGGAGCGTCGCTCGGCGGGCTCGTACCCGGTGGCTCGGCGACGGGTTGCTCGGGCTGGAGCTCGCCCCACTCGTCATCATCACCAGTCGGCTCACCCGCCGGCGCGTCCCAGTCGTCGGTCTCCGGCGGCGGCTGCTTGCCTTCGAGGCGAGCCCAGGTGCGTGGGCTCCAGTCCTCGGTCAGCGCGGCGATCTGCTCGTGGCGCTTGGCCATGTCGATCGTCTCGGGCGGCATGACCGAGGGGGCGGCGAACAGCCTGGCGACCAGCGTCTGCTCGAGCTCGATCCGCTTGTCGTGCCGCTTGCGAGCGAGCGCGTAGATCCGCTCGAGCTCGTCCCAGTCGTCGACCGCGAGCACGCTCGCGTGCACGTCGTAGCCGAAGATGTCCGCGATCAGCAGCGAGTCCTCCTCGATGTCTGCGCGGGTCTCGTCGCTCTGCAGCAAGCGGCCGTTGCGCTCGAACCCGTCCTGCTTCATCTCGTGGACCCCCTGGACGGAGAGCAGGGTCAACGCGACGAGCGCAGCGAACACGAGGCCTGGCTTGGCCAGCAACATCCGGGTCGCACGGCTGATCCGACCGGGCGCTTGGTAGCTGGTCTGCTTGATGCCGGTCAGCGCGAGCAAGGCCGGATAGACGGTCACCATCGCCAACAGGCACAGCGCGACGCCGATCGCCGCGATGATCCCGAACTCGCGAAAGCCGCGGAACTCCGAGGTCGCCATGACCAAGAAGGCGCTCACCGTCGTGGTCGAGGCGATCAGTAAGGGGGCGATCACGCTGCGAAACGCTCGCCGGATGCTCTCCTCGGTGTCGTATTGCTCGCGCTCGCGCCGGGCCAGCGTGAGGAAGTGAATGCCCGCGTCGATGCCGAGCCCCATCATCACGGACGAGATCAAGCTGGTGACCGCGGTCAGGTGGCCGAGCGTCAGCTGCGTGGCGGCGAGCGACCAGGCGACCCCGCACGAGAGCGGGACCAAGAGGGTCACCACCGCCCGACCCGAGCGGAAGAGCAGGTAGAGGATCACGATGACCGCGACCAGCGCGACGAGCCCGCTACGGACCGTGTCGCGCCCGATGATCTGCTGCTCGGCGGCCTTGATCACGTAAGGCCCGGTCAGGTTGAAGGTCATGCCCGTGCCGGTCCACGGACCGTCGCGGGCGAACACCTCGCCGACTTGCTCCTCCATGCGGGCGCTGACGGCCGCGGCGAACTCGAGGTTGGCCGAGCTGTCGTTGGGCCGCAGGAACACGACCAGCGCCTCGATGCCGTCGCGCTCGTAGTAGTCCGTGAACCCGGTCCGCTGTTTGACCGCTTCGCGCTTTTGGTCGATGAAGGCCTGCAAGGCCTCGGGCGCCTTGGGGTCCGGCGGCTCGATGCACATGTCGGGCGCCGCCGAGCAGAACTCGTAGTGCTTCCAGGCCTCGACCCGCTCGACCAGCGCGTCCATCTCGGCCTCGTCGAGGTAGTAGAGCGCATGCTCGACGAAGAAGTCGCCGACCAGCTTGTGGTCGACCTCGCGCAGCATCGGATCGCCGACCAGCTCTTCGGCGAGCGCGTCCCCGGTAGCGACTCGGGCGCCCGCCGGGAAGACGCCGCCAACCGCGAGATGTCGATCCTGCTGCAGGGCAGCACGCCCGCGCGTCCTGTCCGCCGCGGGCAGGCAAGGTGTCACACTGTCACGCCACCGAGCGCGCGTTCCATTGACAGCAAGATGTAGCAGCGGTATGACAGCGCTGTCAACAACGGCGCGGCGAACAAGGTCCACCTGGCCGCTCCACGCACTTCTTCACGAGGCACACGATGCATTCCACCCGCTTGTTCACCGCCGTCGCGCTGGGCGCGACGA
>CBFGLP010001429.1:0-6350 GCA_965649595.1 uncultured Myxococcales bacterium
AGACGCTCGAGGAGATCGCGCTGCGCTACAACGTGTCGCTGCAGTCGCTCGAGCGCTGGAATGGCGTGGGGGGGCAAGACGATCTCACCCCGGGCCAGGTCCTCAAGGTCAAGGTCGACCCCAACAAGATCCCGCTGCCCGCACAGCAGATCACCTACATCCCCGAACGGCGGGAGTCTTGGTCGAGCCTGGCCAAGCGCTTCGATGTTCCGGTCGCCAAGCTTCGCGCCTACAACCCCAACGTCGGGGAGAAGATCACCGCGCAGGACGAGCTTACGATCTGGATCTCGCCCAAGCCGCTCAAGCGGCGCGAGAACGTCGAGATCCCGACCTTCGAGGTCCGCCAAGACGCCGTCTCGATCGGGGCCCCGCACGACGGCAAGCTCGAGAACGCGATCCAGTTCCCCGAGAACGACGCGCTCTACAAGCGGCGCGCGCCCAACATCATGTGGTGCGGCAGCCACATGGCCAAGCACCTGCAGGACGCGATCGCCTCGTTCCGCCACACCTACGAGTTCGAGGGCGAGATGGTCGTCGCCGACATGAGCCAGCGGCACGGCGGTCACTTCGACCCGCACAAGTCGCACCAAGCCGGCCGCGACGTCGACATCTGGTTGCCGACGCTCAAGGGCGTGTACAAGCGCGACCACCTGCTCAAAGAGCGCAAGCCCTACGCGTCCGAGGCCGACTGGTTCGCGCTCTACGGGTTCGTCAAGGCGCTCCACGCGACTGGAGAGGTCCACGCGGTGTTCCTGGACTACTCGCTGCACGAGCGCGTGTACAAGGCCGCCAAGCTGATGGGGGCGACCGACGAAGAGCTCGACGCGATGATCGCCTATCCAAAAGGGCAGCACAATCGCTCGGCCCTGCTGCAGCACTCGGATGGGCACATTCGACACATCCACGTGCGGTTCAAGTGCGGCCCGATGGACGTCGATTGCTCGAATACTGTCCGCGCGCACGAAGCCGGTGACTGACGACAGAGGTCAGTTGGGCTGAGCCCCAACTGACCGCTGCCGTCACTGGGTTTGATAGAGGGACCGTAGCCGGTCCCTCTCCCGTCCCGGCAAAGACGTGACGGGGCGCCCACCCCCTGCCCGCCCTGACGGGGCGTTGGTTCGAGCCGGGTGGGGACCGTAGACCGTTGCTGTCGGCAGAGCCGTGGCGCTCACCCCCTGCCCGCCCGAGCTCGGGCGTTGGTTCGAGCCGGGCGCTCATCGGCGTCGAAAAGGCCCGTGATCCGCTCCGCGCTCATGACGAAGGAGTGGCTCGACGGCCAGGCGAATCATGCGAAGCTTGGCGTTTTCGCGGTTCTTTCGATGCTTGAACATGAACGCAGCGTGCGAGACCGATGCGAACGCAAACGAATAGAAGATAGTGACTAGGTCGAGAGCCACCGTGCCGATCAACCCGAGCACGCGCTTGGGTATTCGAGTGATTCGCACGCTCACCCGTGCGCCGCCGCCCTCCAGCGTGGTTGCCTCGATCAAGACGGCGAGCGTTTCGGTGATCGCCGAGCTGATGCTGTACGAGTCCGGCAGAGGATCCAGCAGAGGGCGTCCAGGATCGGTCGGGTAGGCGAGCAGCCGCCGCTCGTCGCGTTTGATCGTCCATATGCGGTCTGCGACGAAGCTCGCCTCGACGAGCGCCAGCGCGTCGCTGGGGGCGAGATCGACGTCGATGGTTTTGCGAGTGCTCATCACGCTTGGATCGTCCCGGTCAATTGCTCCCGCTGGCCCGGACGTGGTCGAGCAACCACTCGCCCCGCAGCCGCCCGAGCTCGAGATCATCGCCCTCGTTGGCGTTCGGTAGCTCGAACCACCACCGCTCGTGCGGGTTCGCGGTCGTCTTCAATACCCGCTGCTCGAGTCGCTCGCGCCGAAACAAGCTCAGCTCGACCTCCGCGTCGACCCCCGCGTCGACGATTCGATCGTTCGCCTCGCTGATCGTCCGCACCCGCGCTCCGCCGACCGCGATCACCTCGTCTCCCAGCATCAGCCCCGCGAGATCGGCCGGTGAGCCCGGCTCGACCAGATCGATGCTCGTGTGCCCCCGGATGCCCGACCACACCGCGTCGCGTCCGCTGGGCGCCGCGTGCCCGACGTCGAACCCGGCCCGCTCGAGCAATTGCGGCAGCGGCAATTCCTCGGTCCCGTACACGTAGCGCTCGAAGAACTCGCGCATGTCCTCGCCGGCCTCGGCGCTCGCCGCCGCGACGATGTCGTCGATCGTGATCGCTACCTCGTTGGTGCTCGGATCCCGCTGCGCCCAGAGCCGACGAAACAAGCCCTCGAGCGAGCCCTCGCGCTGGTTGGCTCGCGCGCGCAGGCGCAGCTCGAGATCGAGGCAGACACCGACGAGGTTGCCCTTCTCGTAATAGCTGACGACGGTCGTGCCGTGGTTCGCGGCCGGCTTGTAGGCTTTGATCCACGCGTCGCGCGAGAGCTGGGCGATTGGCGTGTGGTTGCGACCCGGCTTCTTGACGTACGACGACCACGCGTCGGCCAGCCCATCGAGGTATTGCTCGGGCGTCACGAGGCCCGCTCGCAGCAGCGCGCGGCTCTCCATCGTCTCGGTGAAGCCCTCGTGGAACCACAGCAGATCGCTGTAGGTCTCGTGCGCGTAGTCGAAGGGCCCGAGCACGCGGTCGTGGATCCGCTTGACGTTCCACAGGTGAAAGAACTCGTGCGCGGCGAGCCGCTGCGCCGCCCGATAGCCCTCCTCGTCGTCGAACGAGAAGGGCCGCACGATCATCGCGGTGCTGTCGTGGTGCTCGAGGCCGCCGCCACCGACCGGATCGGCGACGACCAAGAACACGTAGCGCTCGAGCGGCAGGCCGTTGAACATCCGGGCGAAGGCTCGGACGACGCGCTCGCTCTCGCGACCGAGCCGATCGACGTTCGCGTTGCTGCCCCCTGGCGCCGCGACCACGAGCTCGATCGTCGCGCCGGCGACCGTGTAGCGGCGGACCTCGGCCTGCCCGAGCAGCAGCGGGCTGTCGGCCAGCTCGTCGTAGTCGACCGCGCGAAAGCGCGGCGTGGCGTCGTCGGCCTTGCTGACCGTGTCGAGGCCCGTGTGCACGGCCCAGCCGCTCGGCGGCACCACCTCCAGATCGACCGCTCGCTCGAGCTCACCGACCACGTAGAGGAAGATGCTGGTCCCGTTGAGCAAAGCGATGCGGTCGTCGACGTACGAGGTCCGCACGCTCAGCTCGTCGGCGAACACCTGGTAGTCGACCACGAAGCCGGCCTTGCGGTTGGCGATCGTCCAGGTCTGCTTGTCGACCCGCTCGACGTCGAGCTCGCGGCCCTGCAGATCGTGGGCGGAGAGCTCGTAGACGTGGCGGCCAAAGTCGCGGATCAGGTACGAGCCGGGCGCCCACGCGGGCATCGCCAAGCTCGTGCGTGCCGCGGGGGCGTCGGCGACCTGCATGCGCACGTGCACGTAGCGGTCGGTCGGATCGGGGATCGACAGCCGCACCTGCACGGGTCCCGGCGCCTGCTGACGCTTGCCCTTGCGAGCGCCGCGTTGCTTGTCGGGCTCGTCTGGGCGACCGGCCAGCGCGGGGCTCGAGACGAGCAAGGTCAGCAGGGTGAGCAAGCAAGCGAGCCAGCGGGCATCGAGCGCAGCGCGAGGCAGCATGGCCGGGAGTCTACCGGCTCGCGGCTCAGCCCTCCCAGCCGCCGAACACCGCGATCGTGAACTCGCTCATCGACATGGTCGCGTCGGACCCCTCGCCATGGTGATATTCCGCCCAGCCGCCGAGGCGCCCGAGCGGCGCGAGCTGGTTGCCCTCGGCGTCGACCGGGAAGTCGATCCACAGGTTGAAGCCCAGCTCGCTCGGGTCGGCCGGCTCGATCGAGGCCGCCGTCAGGCTGCCCGCGAGCGCGTCGAGGTCGAGCTCGTGGCGGACATAGCCGAGCCCGATCCCGCTAGGTTCGATCTCGGCGCGCAAGACGACCGGCAGCTGCTCGACCAGCGCGCCGTCCTCGGTTTGGATCTGCAGCAGCACGTCTGCCTCGACCCGCGGGATGCACTCGGCCCCGAGCTCTTGGGTCTCGGCGTCTCCACCAGCGCCCGCCGCCGGGACCGAGTCGATGTAGCGCAGCTCGCCGTCGTCATAGGTCAGCGCGAGCACCATCGGCGTGCTCTCGCCGGCCGGCTGCACGTCGACCTGGACTGGTTGATCTTGCGGATCGACCCAGACCAGCTCGGCTTGATGGGTGCCGATGCGGGACTCGACGAGGTCGGCGATGATGAAGCCCTCGGGCGTCAGGGCTTCGAGGTCCGCCAGCACGGTCACGCTCTCTTCGCAGCCGAGCGCCTCTTGGGTGGAATCGTCGCTGCCACCACCGGGCGTGTCATCGGTCGCACAGGCGGCCGACAGCAACGAGAGCGAGATAATCGAGGCGAGGGTGGGAAACGAGGCACGAGGCGAGGTCATGCTCGAAGCATGACCGGCTCGTGCCTCGCGGCCAGAGTGACGGTGATGTCAGGCAAATGTCGATCGTAGAACATGCGAATCCGGCCGAGATTCGAGCGCTCGCCAATGCTGTCAGTCCGCCCCGACACGAATGTCCGAAGGAAGGCCGCCCGGACTCATTCTCCGACTTCGACGGCGCCGAAGCGGGCCAGATCGAACACTCCGATCATGACCGCATCACCTTGGTCGTATTGTGCCCAGCCATGCACCCGCCCTTCGGGCACCCCGGCGTCTTCACCAGCGAGCGGATACACCACTTCGATCTCGTGGTAGATCTTTTCATAATCGGGCGGATCGACATTGATGATCTCGAGCGCGCCCATCAGCGCCGCCGGATCATACTCTTGCTGGATCACCGCCGAGTTGATCTGGTTGTCGTAGTCGACCTCGGCGCGGACGACCACGTCGAGCAGCTCAGTGAACGCCCCATCCTCGGTCTCGAACTCGAGCTTCGCGTCGACCTCGATCCGCGGGCGACAGTCGACCGCGATCTCGTTCGTGGGTCCGGGCGGGGTGACCTCCTTCGAGTCGACCCAGCGGATCTCGCCTTCGCCGCGCGCGAGCGCGATGCTCAGCGGCGTAGTCCCACTGCCGCCCGGCTCGACCTCGACGCGGACGCCATCGCCCGCCGCCTCGACCCACTCGAGCTCGCTGCTGCGCTCGCCCTCGATCAGATCGAGCACCTGCTTGGCGGTGTGGCCCGTGGGTGTGACCGCGTCGGGTGACTCGAGCACGGTGACGGTCTCCTCGCAGTAAGGGGAGCTGGCATCACAACCAGCGAGCAGAGCGAGCGAGAACAAGGGGACGAGGCGAGCAGGAGCAGCAAGGATGTTGGTCATGTTAGGACCGTAGCCCGCTCGGTCCGATGGCGCAGCGTGACGCGAGCGTCACTGCTCACGAACTCGAAGTCAGGGTCGCCCGCGAGCTGGGTCGAGCCCCACCGTTGCCGACAAATGACGAGCTGGTCCACGAGGGCCGCGAGGCCGCTCGCGAACCATGTCAGACTCGCCCCCGATGCCGCCGCGCCGCGCCAAGATCCTCGCGACCCTCGGACCCGCCAGCAGCGACGACGCCACGATCGCCGCCTTGATCGACGCAGGCGTCGACGCCGTCCGGCTCAACTTCTCCCACGGCAGCTACGACGACCACGCGCTCGTCTACGCCCGTGTTCGCGAGCAGAGCAGCATCAAGCGCAAGCCCGTCGCCGTGCTCGCCGACCTGCAGGGGCCCAAGATCCGGGTCGGGCGGATCCCCGAGCCTGGCCTCGAGCTCGGCGAGGGAGACGAGCTGATCCTGGTCGCCGATCCCTCCGCGCCGATCGAGGGCAATCGCGTCTCGATCGATCTGCCCAGCCTGGCCGAGGAGGCCAAGCCCGGCGAGCGGATCCTGATGGACGATGGCGCGCTCGGAGCCCGGATCGAGCGGATCGAGGGCAAGGACATCTACTGCAAGATCATCGACGGCGGCCTGCTCAAGGCTCGCAAGGGCGTCAACCTGCCCGACTCGCACCTGAGCCTACCTTCGCTGACCGACAAGGACCGCAAGGACCTTCGCTTCGCGCTCGAGCTCGGCGTCGACATCGTCGCGCTCTCGTTCGTGCGCAGGCCCGCCGACATCGAGCTGTGCCGATCGCTGATGGCCGAGTACGGGCGCGAGGTCCCGCTGGTCGCCAAGATCGAGAAGCCCGAGGCGGTCCAGCCCGAGAACCTGCCCAAGATCATCGAGGCGACCAACGGCATCATGGTCGCCCGCGGCGACCTCGGCGTGGAGATGGGGCCCGAAGAGGTCCCGCTGATCCAAAAGGAGCTGATCAAGCTGAGCAACCAGGCGGGCAAGCTGGTCATCACCGCCACGCAGATGCTCGACT
>CBFGLP010001430.1:0-2787 GCA_965649595.1 uncultured Myxococcales bacterium
TCGCAGCGCTCGCACAGGCCGGCGGCGACCAGGTTCTTGGCGATGAAGCGAGCGTAGTAGGCGGCGCTGCGGTCGACCTTCGAGGGGTCCTTGCCCGAGAACGCGCCGCCGCCATGGCGGCCCATGCCACCGTAGGTGTCGACGATGATCTTGCGGCCGGTCAGGCCCGAGTCGCCCATCGGCCCGCCGATCACGAAGCGACCAGTCGGGTTGATGTGGTAGGTCGGGCTCTTGAGCAGCTCGGTGGGGATCACCGGCTTGATGACCTCCTCGATCACGAACTCGCGCAGCCGACCGGTCTCGACCGACTCGGCGTGCTGAGTGGATACGACCACCGTGTCGACGGCGACCGGATGATCACCGTCGTAAAGGACGGAGACCTGGCTCTTGCCGTCGGGCCGCAGGAAGCTGCTCGGATCCTGGCGCCGGACCGCCGAGAGCCGCTCGGTCAGCTTGTGCGCGAGGTAGATCGGCATCGGCATGAGCACCTCGGTCTCGCGGCAGGCGTAGCCGAACATCATGCCCTGGTCGCCCGCGCCCTGCTCACCGTCCTTGCGGTCGACGCCTTGGTTGATGTCGGGGCTCTGGGCCTCGATAGCGACCAGCACGCCGCACGAGTTGCCGTCGAAGCCCATGTCCGAGCTGACGTAGCCGATCTCGGTGACCGTATCGCGGACGATCTTGGGGATGTTGACGTAGGTCGAGGTCGTGATCTCGCCGGCCACGACCACGAAGCCGGTCTTGACCAGCGTCTCGCAAGCGACGCGACAACGAGGATCGTCGGCGATGATCGCGTCGAGGATCGCGTCGCTGATCTTGTCGCACATCTTGTCCGGGTGGCCCTCGGTCACGGATTCGCTGGTGAACAGGCTGCGTGCCATCTGAAGCTTCGCTCTCGTCTTCTCGAAAGGGGGATGCGCGAGGACTCGCGCAGGATCGCCGGCGCGAAACGGCGTCGCTGCCGGGCCGCCCGAACGGCGGGAGGATAGGGGCCGCCCGAGCGGACAGTCAACCGGAGTGGACGGAGGTCGCGCAGTGGCCTGAGTGGACGGAGGCCAACGAGGACGGCCGCAGGGCGCCCGCAGTTAACCGGAGCCCCACGAAGTAATGACCGCGCGCGCCGATGACGGTGATGATGTGGGCCGGGCGAGCGAGACGACAGTAGTCACCCGTCGTGCTCGAGCGTTGCATACGGCATGCGCAGATCGTCGGATGTCGCTGCGTGATGCAACGGCAGTGCACGCACGCGAGACGACTCACGGGATCGCATCGTCTCGAGAGCGGACGTCCGCTGCCGGGGCGAGCATTGAAGTGCGCGCCGAACGGACGATCGCGGGAGCGGTGACACCTCGGTGCGGTCCCGGTGTTGCAGGGGGGGCGCCGCAGCGTCGGCACCTCATCCATGCACGCACCGCAACGCGTACTCGCCATCGCCCTCTCGCTCGGGCCGACGGCTTGCGATCCGAGCGAGTCACCGAGCGAGGCGGACCCCGACGAGACCGGGCACCCCCGTGAGCCGCTGCGCTTGCTGGATCCCGAGGCATGGGTCGAGGCGGAGAGCGACCACGACCCGCTTCCCCAGCATCGACCGGACCCGTGGATCTGCCCCCTCTCTGCGTGGGGCCCCGAGTTTGGCGCGCTCGAGGTGACGACCCAGGAGTGCAACTACCTGTCGGTCGCGCAGCCCCTCGCGCACGCGATCGCGGTGGGTGATCCCTTGAAGGTGACCGCGTGGTGGCAGACGCTGATCGCCGCCGAAGCGGCCGAGGGCCACCTCGCGCTCTTCGTCGATGGCGAGCTGCTGTGGGAAGAGTGGGTGCAGATCCCCGGCGACGCCGATGTGCGCGAGGTCGTGTTCGAGAGCCCGCTCGCCGCTCCGGCCGGCGCCGAGGTGATCTTTCATTTGCACAATCACGGGTACAACTCGTGGACCTTCGCTGGGCTCGAATTGCTCGACCCCGACGGCGACTACTGATTCGCAACGACTGGCGAGCACCAAGACGACTGAAACATACGATGGCGCCGGCGAGACGAAGGCCCGGACGGGCCGCTCGCGGCGAGGACGTGCGAGAGGGACGATGATGCTGCAATCACGAATGCGACAATCACGGGTGATCTGGGCGTTGCTGCTGGGCGTGGCTGGGACCAGCTTGATCGGCTGCAAGGGCGAGTCGTCGAATGACGACGACGTCGGTGACGATGGTGACACCGGGAATACCAGCGATACGGGCGACACCGACACCGGCGAGCCGCTGACCACGACCTACTGGCAGGATGTCGCGCCCATCTACTACGAGAATTGCGTGACTTGTCACCGCGAAGGTGGCATTGGGCCCTTCGTGCTCGATGACTATCAGACCGCCGCCACGTGGGCGTCGGCCTCGGCGATGGCGGTCGAGAATCGGGTGATGCCGCCCTGGCTGGTCACCAGCGACGGAAGCTGCGGGGACTGGGCCAACTCGAAGGCGCTTGAGCAGCACGAGATCGACACGATCCTGGCGTGGGTCGACGCCGGGGCGCCCGAGGGCGAGCCGCGGGACGATCTGAGCGTGCCGGAGCTGCCGGGCTTGGGCGACGGTGCGATCGAGTACTCGACGCCGGAGTTCGTACCCGAGCCGCAAGGTGGCGTGTTCGCAGAGTTCGACGAGTACCGCTGCTTCTTGATCGATCCGGCGCTCGAGCAGGACATGTTCATGACCGGCTACGAGGTCGTGCCCGGTAACGAGGCGCTCGTGCATCACGTGCTCGCGATCCCGATCGATCCCGCGCGCGAGGTCGAGGGCGGGC
>CBFGLP010001431.1:0-2420 GCA_965649595.1 uncultured Myxococcales bacterium
CGCGTGATCGCGCCGGTCAAGCACGCGGAGCACCTGGGCGCCCACGCCGGGCATGGTGTGCGCGTCGGCGATCGCCTCGAAGTGCCGCGCTCGAAGGTGCTCGTGGCCGCCGAGAAGACGGGACCACAGCCGAAGGGCTACGACTCGGAGGGCCGCGCCGCGGCGACGCTCAAGCCGACCAGCCAGACGAAGGAGATCCACAAGGTGAAGCCCGGGACGCCTTACGATCTCGTGCTCCCATACCGGACCGAGGATCTCGAATGGAAGATCGCCGATCCCGAGGGGGTCGAGTTCATCCACATCGGCCAGCGCGGGCCGCTGGAGCAGGTCATGTTCGGCGAGGGGACGATCCGAGGCCGGCACACAATCACGGTGCTCGACCGTGACGAGAAGCTCGGTCCGGTGTTCGTGGCCAACTGGTCCTTCGAGGTGGAGCACTGACCATGACCGCAACGACAGCGTACCCATCCCACACCGCCGACTGGGCCGACGCATACTTTTCGCGCTAGAGGCCGTGCTAGCTTGGCTCCGTAAAGACGGCGCCGTCGTATGAGCACCCAGCGGCCAGATGACGAAACGATCCTGAACGTGCAGCGCGATCTCGAACGCTTGGGCGCGCGTTGTCGTGTGTGTGTGAAGCGATCAGTCCGTGGCAGGTGGGAAAGGGTCCACGAGGGGTTAGGAACCTTCGTGGCGGCTCTGGACCTCGCCAAAGAAGCCGAGGCAGGCGTAGTCGAGGTCGGCATTTTCCTCGAACACGAACGGTATGGGACTCAGATCTGGACGAGTCAATTTCCAGAAGTCGCCAACCGATTCGACCGCTACCCCATCTGAGCGGGCGCCATGGACCGAACCAGTCCGCAAGGTCTCGCCAGTGCAACACAGAGGCGGTCGCGGCGCAACAATCTCGCTGCACATGCTCGCCCGAAATCACTCTCGGGTGGGATTTCCTCGGGCTGCACTACCCCTCGAGTCGATCGACATACTTGCGGATGACCCGCATCACGCCGTCTTCCCTAACCGAAGTTCGTTCGGAGAACTCCAAGCCTGGATCGAGGAAAGCCACGATGTATTGGTCGTCCGTCCATCCAACGTACACGCGTCGCCGGGTCGGGCCTCGATAGGTCGGGCCTTGAGTAGACAATACAAGTGCCGCATGCATCGGCCTCGGATGTAGCTCGGCAAACGCCGGGTCGTCCTTTATCATGCCCACTACTTTCCTCATCGCATTCAGCGTCGGATGGACCACCTTGTACACTGAAAGTGTATCAAGTTGCTTGATTACCTGCTTCCATTCGTCAGCTATCGCCATGGCCGTGGTGCCTCCTCGATTGCGCTGCCGGTAAGCTGTTTCCGGTCTTGGTAGAGATCCGTCGTGGACAGCCCCGCTCACTGGCGGCAGCTCGGCGAGCTCGCAGAGTACCGTGTGCCCCCGCCAGCAGTCGAGCCACTCGCGTCGGTCGGCACCAAGCACGCCCCCAAGCCAGCTAGTCAACACGAGTGAACGCCTTCACCATGGGCTCATGTTCCCGTGGAGTGACGTGGAGATCCGCTCATGACCGCGACGCACTCGAGCGACGTCGAGGTCATGACCGCCGCCGAGGTAGCGCAGCTGCTCCGGATCGACCGCAAGACCGTCTACGAGGCCGCCCAGCGCGGAGACATCCCACACCGCCGACTAGGCCGACGCCTACTCTTCGAGCGGGGGACCGTGCTAGCGTGGCTGCGTACAGATGGCGCCATCGCCAAGTGAAAGGCGAAGCGATGAGCGTCAGGCAACGCGAGTGGCGTGACAAGAAGGGTCGCGTCCAAAAAGCGTGGATGGTCCACATCAAGCACACACACCCTGACGGAAGCCGCGAGATCATCCGCAAGGTCTCGCCGGTGCAGACACGTCGAGGGGCGGAGCAGTACGAGCGGGAGCTGAGGCAGGCCCTGCTCGATGGCTCGTTGCGGCAGAAGGAGGAAGAGACCAAGGCCACCGTCGAGGCCGAAGAAGAGCCGAGGACGGTGAGCGAGTTCGTCGAAGTGTTCCTGGACGAATACTCGCGGACAGAGGGACTGCGGCCCCGCTACATCCGGTTGCAGCGGACTGCCCTCCACATGCACGTGCTCCCCTTGATCGGCCAAGAGCCGGTCGGGAAGATCGGGAGCAAGCACTTCGGCATCGTCAAGCGAGCGATGCTGAAGAAGAACCCGGACTACTCGCCCAAGACGGTCAACAACGTGCTGAGCGTCTTGTCGCGGCTGGTCCGGTTCTGGTGGGAGCGGCAAGGGCTCGATGCACCGCCGATCAACGCGGGGCTGCTCAAGGTCGACGAGGTCGAAGCGAAGGTCTACGCAGGCAGTGAGTACGAACGCCTGGTCGAAGGAGCGCGACGGGTGGGACCGGAGGTCTTGGCCATCGTGCTGCTGATGGG
>CBFGLP010001432.1:0-6649 GCA_965649595.1 uncultured Myxococcales bacterium
TCGCGCAGCGCGGGCCCGATGCCGAGCAGCTCGTGGGCGATGTCGCCGTCGATCGGCTCGATCTTCTCGCGCAGGAACCTCTCGAGCTGGATCCCGCGGTGCTGTTCGCGGAGCGGATCGAACACCTCGGAGGGCACGACCTCGCTCCACCAGCGCTCCTCCGACGAGAGCGCCTTGCGCGAGCGGACGACCAAAAAGATCTTGCCGACCTGCGGGTAGCGGTGCAGCAGCATGCTCAGCCAGACCTTGCCGAGGAACCCGGTCGCGCCAATCACGATCAGGTTCTTGCCGGCCAAGGTCGCGCCGACGTCGAGGGGCGGCCGCGAGGGCGTGGTGGTGTCGCTCATGGTCCGTGCCTCACTTCACGTCCGTCATCATGATCGGCGCGAAGTTGATGGAGGTGATCTGCGGATCGCGGGGCGCGGTCTCCTTGGCCATCCGGATCGCCTCGGTCATGTTCGGCGCCGTCTCGTAGCCGAGGATCTCGGGCACGTACTCGTTGTCGGCCCCGACCACGATGCAGCGGCCCTGCCAAGCGCGGCCAGCCTCGCCCCAGTACCACATATAGAAGGGGTGGTTGGGGTGATAGGCGGTGCCCGTCCGGTACATCCGGATGTAAGCCGGGTTGCGCGAGAACTCCTTCTCGAACCGCTTGTGCAGCTGCATCGCGTCGCGGGTCTGCGGCAGCAGCTTGTGGAAGAACTCGACGTAGCTGGCGTGCTGATCGTGATCGAAGCGATCGCTGCACGGGTGCGTGATGATCAGCGTGCCGCCCTTCTTGAGCAGCGGCTTGTTGCGGTGGAGGTTGTGCAGGTAGCCCTGCGCCATCACCTGGACCAGCAGCGGGTTCAGGAACGCGTGCACGTTGTAGGGCGAGATGTACGGGATGCCGGTGATCTGGATGTCGGCCTGGCCCTCGACGTCGACGCAGTACTGCTCGTAGCACTTGGCCACGGCGTGCTGGTGGGTCGGCTCGGTCGCGCCCGCGAACACCCCGGTCACGCCGTAGGGCGCCGGGTAGCGGGTGAAGATCTGCTCGCGCAGCCCGGCTGGGCACTTGTCGAGCGCGAACAGGACCGCGCGCAGGGCCAGCTTCTCGCGCGTGTTGTAGTCGTCCGGGTTCTTGGCCAGGAAGTCGAGGTTCCTGTCGAACATCCGGTTGTTGAGCGTGGTCTCGATATGGAAGATATCGACCTTCGAATTGACGAAGCGCCCGATCCGGTCGACCACCGAGTGCATCTTGGAGGTCTCGGGCTGCATGTAACTCTTGGTCTCGCGCATCACGTAGGGGTTGTGATGCGCGGCCAGAGTTTTCCCTCCGCACAAGCCCACGCCGACCGACTTATGCCCGCCGTCCATCGGCACGAGGTTGACGTTGACGTAGATGATTAGGTCGGCCTCGGCGGCCGCGCGGCTGAGCGTGACCACGTCGCCCTCGGGCGTGGTCCCGAGCTCGACCATCGCCGCCTCGTCCTCGGCGTCATGGTTGTAGAGCTTGTCGGGCCAGAAGCGATCGAAGATCCGCTTGCCAACCATCCGCTCGACCTCGGCCTCGGTCATCCGCCGGTGGTAGGCGAGCGCGATGATGATCTCGATGTCCTCGACGCCGTAGTCGGCGAGCAGCTCGAGCACGATCGTCAGGACCTTCTCGCGCACGTCCGGCGTGCGCATCGGCGGCAGCGGCAGCGAGATGTCGTCGACCGCGATCACTACCTTCATGCCCGGCCGCAGCTTGGCGTAGAGCGGCTCGGTCCCGTGCGGGTGGGTGATCGCGTAGCGGATCGCCGCGTCGAGATCCTTGATGGGCTCGAGCGGCGGCTTGGGGTAGATGCAGCGGGTGCCGACCGGGAGATCGACCTCGATCAGGGTGTCGCCGCAGAACTGCACCCGAGGGGCGCTGTGCTTGTCGAGATAGACAATGTTCGGAGAGGTCATGGCGTCGAGCGGTTCAGCGCTGGCCCTTGTCCAAGTCGATGATCGGCCACTGGTAGGCACGAGCGAGGCGCAGGAGCTTGGGATCGGGGTTGATCACGGCGGGGCGGCCGACGACCGAGAGCATCGGCACGTCGGAATAGGAATCGGAGTAGCCGAAGCACTCGGCCAGCTCGTGGCCGTGGTCGCGGGCGTCGTCCGCGATCAGCCGGGCCTTGGTCGGCCCAGCCACGACCGGCCGCAGCAGCTTGCCGGTCGCGTAGCCGTCGTTGATCTCGAGCCGGTTACCCAGCACTCGGTCGGCGCCGAGGTCCGCGGCCAGGCGGACGAGCAAGAAGTCGAGCGCACCGGACACGATCACGACCTCGTGCCCGAGATCTTTGGATCGGCGGATGATGTCGCGGGCGCCCGGATAGATGTGCTCTTTCATGCACCAGCCGTAGGCGTCCTCGGCCAGCACGTGGATCCGGTCCTCCGAGGTGCCGCGGAACACCTCGAAGAGCATCTCGTTGAACATCCGGCGGTCGCGGAACTCGGCCCAGATCAGCTTGGGGGCTCGCGCGACCAAGCCAGCGAGATTGCGAGCCGATCGCAGCGGGTTGATGTCGTTGGCCATGTAGTACAAGGCCGTGTGCATCAAGTTGCTGCTGACCAGCGTTCCGTCGACGTCGAAGTAACTCGCGGTCATGAAGTCTTCGTCGGCCCGCGACGCGGCCCGTCTCGGAGCGCGTTTGGTAACCCGACTGCGCGGCCGGGTAAAGGGCGCGGGAAGGGCTCACGCGTGGTGATTCGGTCGCGAAGTTGCTTCGCTAGTCAGCCCTCGGGCTGAGAGGGAATTCATGCGAAGCGAAGTTCGCAGCCCAGTAACGCTAGCCACCGAGCAACAGCGGCCGCTCAATCACTGCGAGCACCCTCGCGCACCGTCATCTGGTTCCATCGGCCCGATACTGAAGGGCGTTCGCCCGACCTGGTGATCGACCCTGCGAGAAGTCGCACGTGTTGGCTACCACGACCACAGCGGGGACTCGGGCACCACGATCGTGTCGAGTGCCGAGGGGCCGCGAACCATCATGACGTCACTGTGCTCGAGTTGGCGCGGGCGATATTCGGCCTCGGCTTTGACGCGCGCGGGCGAGAACGCGAGGCTAACCGTATCGAAGCCGGACGGGAGCCGGGCGAGGATCTCGTCGAGTGGCACGAGCGTGGGCGCGAGGAGGTCGAGCAGGTGGAGGATCGAGCCGCGCCGCTCGTAGAGCACGAGCGTGTCGAGCTCGGGCAGCTCGGTGATGCGCAGGCCGTGGCGGGTGCGGATCGCGAGGTCGAGCAGGAACAGCTCGGGGGGATGACGGACCTGGTAGGGCTCGAGCGGGATGGGGTGATCGAGGTGGCGGCGGACGACGGACGCGATGTCGTCGGTGAGCGGATCGAGCGTGCGAGCGGAGTGGGGGAGGTGGGGGCGCTGCCACGGACGAGGGCCGAAGGTGTGGCGCGGTACGGGGCAAAAGCCGAGGCGTTGGTAGATCGGTGGGTCGACGGCGAACAGGATCGCCGTGGTGTGGCCGATCGCGTCGCAGTGATCGAGCGCGGCTTGGAGCAGACGAGTGGCTCGACCCTGGCGGCGGTAGGCAGGGTCGGTGCAGACGGCATGGATGGCTCCGATCGGTAGCTCGTGGCCATCGACCGAGATGCGAGGGGTCATCACGCCGACGTGAGCGACGACCTCGTTGGTGTCGAGCTCGGTGAATGCGGTCGAGAGGTCATGCCAGTGGGCGCCCCAGCGCGCGGCCAAGGGGATCGCGGTGGCGAGGGTTGGCCAGGTGCTCGTGAGGAGATGGTGGAGGGAGTCGGTCATGGATGGCATCTGAATGATCCGCGATTACGGAGCTTCGCAGCTCGACGAGCTAGTCTAACAAGAGGGGCGGTACCCAAGCTCGCGCTGGCTTGCTACCCTCAGGCGGTGGAAGAGCCGACCTCCAAGCGGTCCCACACCGACGTCCCGACGCCGGGGAAGCGCTCTCGCAGCATGGAGGCGGCCAAGGCGGAGCAGCGGGCGCAGATCCTCGCCATGACACCACGAGCTCGAGTAGAGCTGGCCTTGGCACTTGGTCGCCGCCTCGAGGCCCTTCGCAAGGCCCAGGTCGGCGGATGAGCGAGCGAGACGACCGCACCTTCGCCGTCGCCGCGACACTCGCGAGTTGGATATCGGCCGACGGGGCACGGTCAGCGGTGATCGGAGCCGCTGCGCTTGCTGCTCATGGATACGTGCGGGCCACGCAGGATCTCGATCTCGCTACTGAGGTAGATCCATTCATGCAACTTCGGGATGTCGCCAAGAAAGCGCAGGCCGAAGGATGGACAGTACGTCTCGATTTGCCAGACCACGAAGACCCGCTTGGCGGGGTGCTGACGGTGACCGGAGAGGACTTTGATCCGGTGCAGGTCGTCAACTTTCATAATCCCTTTCGTACGATCGAAAACCCGGGCCACGAGGCTCTCGTGGGGGCAGTCGATCTGCAAGGGGTGCCGGGGTTGAAAGTCGTTCGTGTAGAGGACCTGATCTTGCTCAAGCTTTATGCGGGCGGTCTAAAGGGTCTCGCGGATATTCACGAGCTCCTCGTCATCCACCCTGAAGTGGATCGGGTCGCTCTCCGAGCTCGCGCTGCTCGTTTCGGGCTCGAATCCGAGCTCGATCGAGTGTTTCAATTCGACTGAAGGGTGTATAAATAATTGTGGAATATGGATTGATGGCGTTTGTGCTCAATATGCGGTTGGCGGGAGAAGATAAACTTCGTCAACCGCCAGCTCGAGCGCGAGCGGTTCGATGATTAGACGCTCGCCCGGTCCAGCCTCGAGCAGGACCCAGCTCCCGTCCGGACGTCGAACCTGCAGCTCCAGCCGGGCGTGGTGCTGCGATACCATCAAATACGCTCGTAGCGAGGCAATCCGCCGGTAGTGGGAGGCCTTCTCCCCACGATCGTAGGCCTCGGTCGAGTCCGACAGCACCTCGATCACGAGGCTCGGGTTGACGAGCGCGAGCGAGTCTTGGTCAGACGTCTGTGGCTCGCCGCAGACAACCGAAGCATCGGGATAGGTGTCGAGATCCGTCGCTTCGACGCGCACCCGGACATCGGACGAGAACACGCGACAGGGACGGCCTTCGAGCTGGCGCGAGAGCAAATAGATCACGCGCGCAGCCAGACGTCCGTGCTCGAGCGTCCCGCCTGTCATGGCAAAGATCTCACCGCGCAAATACTCGTGCTTGATGGCTGAGCCGCGTTCGAGCTCGCAGTAGTCCGCGTAGGTCATCCGTTGGCGGGGAGCCTCGACGCTCATCTCACGAGGTTACCGCATCGCAGAGCCGCGCTCCACGGGCCTTGGGCAACGGCGCTCACTTCGCCGCCAACAAACCCGCGGCCACGATGCTCGGCTCTAAGGCTGGCGCTCACGCAAAAACCCGCGGCCGCGAGGCTCACACCTCGCGGCCGCGGTCATCGCTCTGTGTTCAGCGAACGCGACGCTCGATCAGCTCCCGCTGCACGCTCGCCGGCACCGCGGCATAGTCGGCGAGCTCCATCGAGAAGCACCCTTGCCCCTCGCTGACCGAGCGCAGCTCCATCGCGTAGCCGAACATCTCGGCCAGCGGCGCCCGAGCCTCGATCAGCACCGAGTCCCCGCGGGTCTCGGCGCTGGTGATCGTCCCACGCCGACGAATCAGCGTGGTCTGGATCCGCCCGTGGAAGCGCTCGGGCCCCTCGACCTGCACGTGCATGATCGGCTCGAGGATCGTCGGGCTCGCGCTCACTAGCGCCTGCTTCAGCGCATCGCGAGCGCAGGTCCGAAACGCCCGCTCGCTCGAGTCCTGGACGTGATGCTTGCCGTCGACGAGCGCCACGTCCACGCCGATCACCGGCGCGCCGAGCAGGCAGCCCTCGGCCAGCGCGTCCTCGAACCCCTGCATGCACGCGGGGATGTACTGGCGAGGGATCGCGCCACTGGTGATCTGGTCGACGAGTTCGTTGGCCCGATCCTCGCGCGGACGCACGAGCCCGACCACGCGCGCCCACTCGCCGGGGCCGCCGGTCTGTTTACTATGGGTATGCTCGAAGCGCGCTTGCATGGTGATGGTCTCCCGATAGGCGACCTGCGGCTGCCCGAGCTCGGCCTCGACGCCGTACTCGCGCCGCATTCGCTCGGCGTAGATCTCGAGCTGGAGCTCGCCCATGCCCGAGATGATGGTTTCGTTGGACTCCTCGTCGCGGCGGACCCGGAAGGTCGGGTCCTCCTTGGCGAAGCGGTTGAGCGCCTTGGCGAACGCAGCCAGCGAGCTGCGATCGCGCGGGGTGATCGCGTAGCTGATCACCGGCGCCGGGACGTGCATCGACTGCATCGAGAGCCGTACGGAGCCATCGGTAAAGGTGTCCCCGGAGGCGCAGTCGATGCCGAACAGGCCGACGATGTCGCCGGCCTCGGCCGAGTCGAGCTCGACGAGCTCGCTGGCGTGGATGCGGACCAGCCGACCCAGGCGCGAGGCCTTGCCCGTGCGCTGGTTGACCAAGGTCGCGCCCTTGTCGAGCCGACCTTGATAGACCCGGACGTAGGTGAGCTGGCCGAAGCGACCGTCCTCGAGCTTGAACGCGAGGGCGACGAGCGGCCGGTCGGGCTTGGCCTCGAGCGCGACCTCGGCTTCGTGAGCCGAGAGATCGAGCGCGTGCTCGTG
>CBFGLP010001433.1:0-2971 GCA_965649595.1 uncultured Myxococcales bacterium
ACGAAGAGCTGCCCCGGCCGCCGCCCGAACATCCACGCGCCATAGACCTCCCACACCGCCCCGAGCACGACCAGCCCGCGGAACGCCCAGCCCTTCGCGCCGCCACCGAACACGATCGCCGCCAGGATCATCGGCAGCCAGTCGATCGCGAACCGATAGCTGAACTGCATCTGCCCGCTGTTCTGGTAGAGCAGCGAGGGCAACGCGACCGCGAGCGCGCTGATCAGCAGCCCCCAGCGCTGCGGCAGGCGGTCGCGCGACCACGCGAGCGCGAGCACCCAGGGCGCTCCGAGCAGCAGGCTCGAGCCGTGCAGCGAGACCCGCGGCAGCCGGCCTCCCCACGCGCCGTCGTTCCAGACCGGCATCAGCCCGAGCAGGCACTGCAGGTTCCGGCCCAGGTACGAGGTCGAGAACATCCCGACCTCCTGCATGCGCGCCTGCCAGCGGATCTCGAGGTAGCGGTGCCCGAACTCGAGCGGGTCATCGAAGCGGGCCCAGTTCATCCACATCAGCGCGGCCCCGATCAGCGCGAGCGGCAGCGCGAAGCGGGCCAGCGCGATCCAGCGAGGCCGCCCGACCGGGACCTCGCGCCACCACTCGAGCGCGAACAAGGGCAGGGCGAAGGCCAGGTGCGGTCGGCACGAGACCGCGAGCGCCAGCCACAAGCCCGCGAGCATCGGGCTGCGAGCCCGCCAGCTGCTCGCCAAGTAGAGCGTCAGACACAGCGCGCCGAGGATCTGCGCCGTGAACCACACCCGCCCGTGCGCGCCTACGAACAGCGCCGGGCTAGCGAAGGTCCATGCCGCGACGGCCCACAGGTGGTCGCGGCCGCGGCCCTGCTCGAGCCCGCGCTCGCGGTCGAACCAGCGCAGCAGGACCACGGGGATCAGCGCCGCGAACATGCAGGTCAGCAGGACATCCCAGGTGCCCGTGCCCCAGATCGCGACCGCAGGCAGCAGCGCCAGCGCAGGCCCCGGTGGAAAGCTGACGTACCAGGTCTCGTGGCGATCGACGATCTCCCCGCGCGCGTACTCGCCGAGCGTGCCGTCGGTCAGCAACCATGGCTCGTACCCCGACGAGCGTCGGCTCTGCACGCACGCCTCGGTTCGGCAGGGAAAGCCTCGCACGCTCGTTCCGTCGCGCAGCTCGAGCGTCCACACGACCGCCCAGTCGTCGAAGGTGTGACGAGTGCAGCGCTTTTGGCGGCGCAGCTCGTGCGTGCAATAGCCGGGCGGCTTGCCCTCGAGGTGCAGCCGCCCGTCCAGCCAGCTCGCCGCCATGTGCGAGTAGTGGTTGTCGTGGCTCGGCTTGGTCAGCCGCTCACTACCCGCGAGCAGGCACAGGGCGATCAGGCTGACCAGGAACACCGCGATCAGGCGGATCGGCTCGCGCACGCGCGGAGTGTATCGGAAGCCGCGTCGGCGAATCAGGTGCAGGGGCCCGAGATGTCACCGGGCGCCTCGCAGGCGCTGAGGTTGTCGGGCACGCACTCGCTGGTCTGGAACACCTCGCCCTCGCCACACAGGGTCTTCATGCCGGGCGGACACAGGCTGTCCGCGTCGACGCAGCCGATGTACCGCTCCTCGGGGACCGTGCACCAGCCGCCCTGACCGTCGTCGATGACAGCGATCCCGTGGACCGGGTTGCAGCCGGCCGCGGCAATGCAGTCGGCCTCGACCTCATGGACCGCACAGCCAGTCAGGCCGGTGTCCTCGGTCGAGGCGTCGTCGCCGAAGTCGCCGAGCGTGTCCTCGTCGAGCGGACCGAGCGTGTCGTCGTCGACCTTGCCGCCGGTCATGGTGGTGTCGGACTCGTCACCGGACTCGCCGGTCTCGGCAGCCTCGTCGCCGCCATCGTCGGAGTCGCCGTCGCAGGCGAGCACGAACGCGAGGGAGAGCGCGGGAAGGAAGGGCGTGATCCTGCTGATGACTGACATCGTGTTCGACCTCGCGGTGTTGGTCACGATGCACGCAGGGATGGGTTCGTGGATGGTGGGTGAGGTCGGGACCTCGACCGTGTGTCGTCGTGGCGAAACCCCAGCTCGAAAGGGCGGGTCTCGATCGCGCGAAGAGTCGAGCCGGAGGTGTGTCCGTGCCGTCCCTTCTAGTCCGTCGGCGAGCCCGCCACCGTCCGCCGATAAACGATCGCAACCGGCACATCGTCCAGCGTCAACACGGCGATCGGCTGCACGGTCCCGAGCTGCTCCCACAGCTCGATCTCGTCCGCGAGCATGTGCTTCTCCGGAAAGATCAACCCCATGCTCGCGCGGCTCGGATTCGCCGGTTGCCAGTCGGGCCAGCGTCCCTCCCGTCGATACTGCACGACCGCCAACGAGTGCACGTCGTGCACGTAGACGAACCCTTGCCCGAGCGAGTCTGCGTCGTCGAGCAAGGGCACGATCGCGTGGCCCCAGAACCCGCGGGCCATCCCGAGCTTCGCGGCCCCCCGCGCCCCGCCAGCCAGCGGTGCGTACTGCGAGAGATTGAAGGGGTGCCCATGGACCGTCGACCAGGTGCCCGGGAGCAGCGCCGCGATGAGCACGATCGTCGGCGCCACCCGAAGCAAGCGCGGCCAGGGCTCGAGGATCGCCTGCGAGCGCAGCCACAGGCGCCCCCACGCGAGCGAGGCCAACAGCGCCATGAAGGGGTAGGCGGTCAGCCAGTGCTTGGTCCCACCGAAGATCGGGACCGTCGGCCAAGCGATCAGCAAGAGCGGGAACAGAGCCAGGATCAAGAACAGCGACGGCTCCTCGCGCCCGTCGAAGCGCGGCACCGGTCGTGACCATGTGCCCTCCCACACCCCGCCGCGCGTGGCCTCGTGGACGTGCTCCATCGCGCCGGGCCTGCGCCGACGCAGGCTTCGGAAGGTCACCAGCGCGCCGACTCCGGCGAGCAACAAGAGCACGCTCGGTACCGTCGCCCAGGTCATCACGAAGGGGAAGGCGATCGGCAGCGGCGGGCGGTTGTAGTTC
>CBFGLP010001434.1:0-21128 GCA_965649595.1 uncultured Myxococcales bacterium
GCCCGCGGCGGGGACCAGCGTCAGGGCGACGACCAGCGCGAGCAGGGCCGCGACCACCAACAGGCTCACGATGCCGTGCACGGCCCGGGCCCCTGCGGAGGCCAGCCAGCTCGGCTGGATGCGCTCGAGCCAGAGCTCCGATACGCCTTTGCGCTCGAGCAGCGCGGCGAGCCGGGCCAAGCGAGCGTGAAGCCACGCGCGGCGATCGAGGTCGAGCGCGGCGAGCTGATGCTCGACCAACCGAGCCAGCAGCGCGCGTAGGAAGGCCTCGGGGTTACGCGACTCGAGCAGCTCCGGCGAGGGCTCGTGCGCGTAGCGGAGCATCACGTCGACGGTCAGCGGCGTGGTGACCAGCTCGGCGAGCATCGGCGAGCGAGCGAGCATGGCGGCGAGCTCGGGCTGCCCGGCGCGCTCGAGCGCGCTGCGGAGCGCCGCGACCGGGAGCGGCTGCAGCTCGACGACGAGGGCCGGCTGCAGGCCTGCGCTCAGCTGGCGATAATCACCGCTGCGGCAGCCGACGGCGACGCCGACGAGGTGCTCGGCCCGCAGCGCCTCGATCGCGGCGACGCAGGCGGCCCGGCGGGTGAGCGCGACCTCGTCGAGGCCGTCGAGCAAGAGCAGCAGGCTGCCGTGCTCGAGCCAATGTCGCGCCACACTGGCCGGGATCCCGTACTCGATGCGCAGCGCGTCGATCAACCAGCCGGCGAGCGAGCTAGACGGCCAGGACGACCATGAGGACAGGTTGAGGACCACTGGCAGCAGCGCGCTCGGATCACGGCGGGCGCGAGCGAGCGCGAGCGCGGCGAGCTCGAGCAGGAGTGTGGTCTTGCCCGAGCCCGGCTCGCCGAGCACCAACACCGAGCCGCCACGTGCGAGCGCATGATCGATCAGCTCGAGCTCGACCGCTCGTCCCGGATGGCTCGACGTCCGGCTGACGATCGGCGGATGTAGCTCGACGCTGCCCTCGCGCCGCACCTGTGCGAGCGGCCCTGCCAGCCACGTCGCTCGGAGCTGGTCGAGCAGCAGCTCGCGTGCCCGCTGCTCGGCGCTCGTCGTCGCGGCCCGCTCGAGCGCGTCGGACAGCGCGTCCATCGAAGGCCAGCGTCGCGCGGGATCGCGATCCAACGCGCGGGCGATCACTGCGTGGACTCGCGGCGGTGGTGTGTCGGGGTCCGCGGGATGCTCGGGCAGCTCGCTGGTCCGCGGGCGTTCGCCGAGCAGCGCCTCGTGTAGCGCGACCGCCCATGCGTACTGGTCCATCCGCGGATCCGCAGGGGCGCCCGCGAGCTGCTCGGGAGCCACGTAGGCCGGCGTGCCGCCGCTCGGCTCGGCGTCGATCGGGCCAGCGAGGCCGAAGTCCAAGATCCGCGCGCGACCCTGCTCGTCGACGCGAACGTTATCGGGCTTGAAGTCGCGGTGGACGACGCCGAGGCGATGGGCCTCCGCAAGCCCGCGCGCCAACTCGACGTAGAGGCGCACGATCTCCAGCCAGGGCCGCGGCTGCGCCTGCCAGGCACGCAGATCGATCCCTCGCAGCCGCTCCATCACGATGTAGACCGAGCCTTCGAGCTCGCCGACGTGGTGGATCGCGACCACGCTCGGGTGGGCGACCCGGGCTAAGGCGCGAGCCTCTCGCAGGACCGCCGCAGGATCGCCTCCTTCGACCAGCTTGATCGCCACCTCGCGTTCGAGCGTGGAATCGTGGGCGAGATAGACCGTGCCCATCGCACCGCGACCGAGCACCTCGGTCAAGCGATAGCCGTCGCACGCGACCTCTCGATCACTCTCGCCGAACAGCTCTCGCGCGAGGCGAGACCACGCCAGCTTGCGATCGATCGTCGAGATCTTGGGCGGCTCGGGGATCACGGTTACCAGGATTCTTCCATGAGTCGTGTGAGACCGCACGGCATCGACGCAATCCCGATTCGCGGGCGCGTCACTCCTGGCCATGACCACGAATTCGAATTCGCCTCGTCTGTCGAGGCTCGCCCTCGCATTGCGAGGTCGGTGGGCCTTCGTGATCGTGCTGGCGCTCGCTTGCGTGTTGGCGGCGCCGGTGCTGGGCAAGGGTCCGGCGCTCGACGATCTGCTCTTGCGCGAGCAGTTCGAGGCCGAGGGCGTCGGAGCCGTCTATCGCTTCGTCGAAGCCGATCCGGTCCAAACGGCTCGACGCCGGGCCAGCGGGGAGCTGCCGTGGTGGACGAGCGACGCGCTCGAGGTCGACTTTTGGCGTCCCCTCGCAGCGCTCGCGTTTGGTCTCGATCGCCTCGCTTGGCCGAACGCGCCATGGCTCGCTGGTCTGCACTCGCTGCTCTGGTACATGCTCGCGGCCTACTTGGTGCTCGCGGTCTACCGCGTGGTCTCGCTCGACGAACGAGAGCCAGCGCGAGCTTGGACTCCCACCGGCACGGCAGGGCTCGCCGCGCTGCTCTGGGTCGTCGACGACGCCCACGCGACCACGCTCGGCTGGATCGCGGCTCGCCACTCGCTGATCGGCTTCACGCTCGGCCTCGCGGGCTGGTTAGCCCACCTGCGCTGGCGCGAACGCAGGTGGCGGCCTGGTGCCGTGCTGGGACCGCTCGGGCTCGGGCTCGGCTTGTTGGCCTCCGAAAGCGCGCTCGCGTTGCTCGGTTATGTGTTGGCCCACGCGCTGGTGCACGAGCGTGGCAAGTGGACGACGCGGCTCGCGAGCGTGGCGCCGCATGTCTTGGTCGCGATCGCCTGGCTGACGATCTATCTCGCGCTCGGTCGTGGGGCTGCGGCGTGCGGCATGTACCTCGACTTCGTCGGCGATCCGCTCGGCTCGCTCGCACGTCTGCCCGCTCACGCAGCGCTCTTGCTCGCAGCCGCGTTCGGGCCTCCGATGCTCGTCGAGCTCGCCGGTTTTGGTCCGAGCGCCGCCTACTGGACGCTCGCGCTCGTCGCCGCGTTGCTCGGCGCGTCCGTCCTGGCGTTGCTCGTGCCCGTCCTGCGTCGCTCCGCGTCGGCGCGAACGTGGGCCCTCGGCTCGCTGCTGGCCACGCTGGCCACCGGCCTGGCGCTCCCCGCTGATCGCCACTTGCTCACGATCGGGCTGGGTAGCGCGGGGCTCGTGGCGGTCGTGCTCCGCGATCTGTTCGAGCGGCGCCTCGCGAGTGTGCTCGCGCGAGCGCTCGCGTTCGTATGGATCGTGCTGCACCTCGTGGTTGCCCCGCTCGTGTTCGGCGTTCGAGTTGGCGGTACGAGCCTGGTCCAGGCCGAGCTCGACGTGGCCGTCGAGCGAATGGCCGAGGCGCGTCGTCGAGGCGACCAACCGGTGGTCTTGCTGGACGCGCCCTCCGAGCTGCTCGCGATGTACGCTCCTGCGACCAGCAGCGCTCTGGGGCTCGAACGTCTCGAGTTGTACCTCCTCTACGCGGGCGCTGGAGCGGTCGAGCTCGAGCGCCGCGACGACCAGACGCTGGTCGTCCGCGCTGACTGGATGGCTGCGCCCGGCGAACGCTCGCATCGTGGCCCTGGTCATCCCATGCAGGTCGATGATCGCGTCCAGCTCGATCACTTCGCTGTGGTCGTCGAGGAAGTCAGCGTCGACGGTCGCCCGCAGCGAGCTCGGCTGGTGGCCGATCACCCGCTCGAGCAGCTCGACTTGGTCTGGATGGTCTGGGACGCCGGCTTGCCGAAGGTGCTGGCGCTACCGGAGATCGGCGAGACGCGCCCGCTTCCGTCCGCGACCTGGCGCTTCGATCGATCCGAGCGCTAGTCGAGCTCGTCCACAATCTGCGCCGCCCAGCGCTCGAGCTCGGCCAAGCTGCCGGTCAGTAGCTCGGGCGTGCGGGCGAGCTCGGCCAGCGCCTGCTCGAGCAGCTGCTTGGCTCGCCGCAGCCGGGTCTTGATCGTGCCGAGCGGCTCGTCGAGCACCTCGGCGATGTCGGCCGCCCGCATGCGCTCCCAGTAGTGCAGCTCGAGCACGATCTGATGGGGCAAGGGGATTCGTCGCAGACCGGCGAGCAAGAGCCGCTGCTGCTCGCGCGCGGCGACGAGGGTGCTCGGTGAGGGATCCAGGTCGATCGCTCGCCGCGACTCGAGCTCGAGCGGCTCACGGGCTCGCTCGCGCAGGTGCTCGCGCAACACGTTGTAGGCAAGCGCGAACAAGAAGCTACGAAACGCCGCCGGATCGCGCAGGCGCTCGATGCCCTCGAAGCAGCGCAGGAAGCTTCGCTGAATCAGGTCGTCGGCGTGGCTCGGGGCCTTGTTGCGGAAGAAGCGGGCGACGCCCTCGTAATGGAGGGCGAAGAGCTCGGCACAAGCTTCGCGCTCACCTGCGCGCCAGCGTGCGACCAGCTCCGCGTCCGAGGGCATCGCAATTGATTATCTCGCAGAACCCGATCTGATCCCAGGCCGCGAGCTCAGGCTCGCTCTTCCGGAGCGCCGTGAGCACCACCCGACGCTCGCCCAGCCTGGCGAGGTGTCGGGCCCGTCAGGAAGACCGACCTCGTGAGCGTCGCGGGGAATGGCTGCTTGGCGTAGACAATCTGGATCGGCAGCGGGGATTCGTGGCCAGACGCGAGCAATCTTCTGGCATAGTCGCGTCATGACCCGTGCTGCCCTCTCGCTCACCCTCCTGCCGCTCGTGTTCGCGCTCGCCTGCAAGGGCGGGGGAGGGGACGACGAGGTCGGCAGCAGCGACACCGGCGAGACCGCGAGCGAGAGCGAGTCCGGCGAGTCGAGCGAATCCGGCGAGTCGAGCAGCGAGAGCTCCGAGAGCGAGAGCAGCGACGATCCGGGGACGACCGACGCGACCGAGAGCGAGAGCACCGACGCGACCGAGTCCGAGAGCGCTGACGCGACCGAGACCGACAGCACCGAGTCGGGTGAGACCACCGACACCGACACGACCGACGAGAGCGAGACCGGCGACCCGCCCGAGCCCAGCGAGATCGAGGTGGTGATCACCGCCGACAACGCTTACGGGTTCGGCTACGGCAGCGAGGACACGATCGCCAACTACTACGGCGGGATCGAGAACACCACCGCCGGCCAGATCTTCAACTGCGGCGAGGGCCCCGAGCTCTACATGATCCCCGCCGAGGTGGCCGAGAACGCCACCTACCTGTACATAGTCGCGTGGGCCGACTCTTCGGTCACGCAAGGCGTGATCGCCCGCTTCCGCAAGCTCGGCGGCTTCGGTGGCTTCGGTGAGGCCGTGCTGACCGGCGACCCGGGCTGGGAGGTGTGCGCGACCGGGGTCGACTACCAGCCGGGCGGCGGCGGGCCACCGCTCGCGCAGATCAACCAGTTCATCGGCTCGTGCAACGCCAACAGCTTGGACCCCGCGACCACCAGCGTCGGCTGGGTCGACGAGGACGGCACGCAATTCGGCGCCGTCGCGGTCGGCGAGGACAACACCACTCCCTATAATGGTGGTCCGCAGGCGGGTAACGAATTCCCGCTGACCTGCCAGATGGTCATGCCGCCCGAGACCAGGTGGATGTGGTTCAATTGGGATCCGCAGAACGTGATCTGGCCGCAGACCAGCCCCTTCCTGTGGCCGGGCGGGGGTGGAAATCCGGATCACCAATTCCTGATCTTTCGCTTGGCGGCCGAGCTGATCCCCGAGCCGCAGTGAACGTCTAATTCCGCGAAGTGCCTGCATAGGCCGCGGTTGGAATTTGACTCCCTGGCCCAGTCCATGGGCCGTGCGAGTCCCCTCCGCGCTTTGCCTGCTCGTGTTCGCCCTCGCCTGCACCCCAGATCCGGACGCGTCCGAAGCCAGCGCGGACGAATCCATGGGCACGAGCGCAGACGGATCCAATGACACGAGCGCAGATGCGCCGGAAACAAGCGATTCGGGCGATACCGAGCAGACCGCCTGCACGCCCGATCTCGAATCCCTACGCATTGAAATCTTTTCCGAGCAATGCACGGGCGCGGGCTGCCACGCGGGAGATGCTCCAGCGGCTGGCCTCGACCTCGACGCCGCCGATCTCGAAGCGGAGTTGATCGGTATCCCGGGTGAATTCTGTGACGGCTGGATTCGCGTGGTCCCACAGCAACCCGACGATTCGCTGCTCTATCGCAAGGTCGCTGGCCCGCTCCCCTGCGGCGCGCTGATGCCGATCGGCGGCGAGCTGGATGACGCGGCCAAAGCGTGCATCCGCGACTGGATCCTCGGGCTCGAGCCGCTCACGTGCGAGACCTGCGGTGGGCCAGCTTGCGTGGATCTCGAGACCGACCCGGCCCATTGTGGGGATTGTGGCGCGCCCTGTCCGGACGGGGTCGATTGCGTCGCGGGTGCGTGTAATTGCCCGCCGGGCACCGAGCTGTGCGGGGATTCGTGCATCGACACAACCTCGAACCCCGACGCCTGCGGCAGTTGCGACAATACCTGCACGCCGAACCAGGTCTGTTCGCAAGGCGCCTGCACAAACACGTGTGGAGACCTGACCAACTGCGACGGCGCTTGTGTCGATCTCCAGACGAACCCCCAGTATTGTGGCAGTTGCTCGAACGCCTGCGCGATGGGCAGCGCGTGTACGGATGGCAGCTGCGGGTGCCCCGGGGACGGCGTATCGTTCGCGGCCGAGGTCCAGCCGATCCTCACGAACCGCTGCACGGGGATGGGCTGCCACAGCCCGCCGACCAACGCGGCGGATCTCGACCTCAGCGCGGGTTCGGCTTGGGCGGAGCTCGTCGACGTGCCCAGCAGCCAATGCAACAATCGGATGTTGGTCGAGCCAGGCCAGCCGGGCGCGAGCTATCTGATGAACAAGATCCAGAACGTGGATCTGTGCTTCGGGACCAAGATGCCCAAGGTGGGCGGGAGCCTGGACCCTGCGCAGATCGCCACTATCTCTGAGTGGATCTGTCGCGGCGCAGCAAACGATTGATTCTACGCCCGCAGGTCGATCCACTCGCCCGCGGCCCGCTCGTGCGGCGGTCCATGACAGACGTGGATCGTCCCGGTGCTCGGCTCGAGCACGACCGCGCCGTTGCTGCTGATCCCACCAAAGTCGGTGCGCGAGATCGCGTTCTCTCCACCCGCACGATCGGCCAGCCAATTCTTCGCTGCATCGAGGCTCGCCTGCCCGCGGTCCGCCGCGATGCGCTCCTCCAGTCGAACCTGCCGGGCATGCGAGGACGCGGAGGGTGTATTTCCCTCGATTGTGACGTGCGCAGGAATCAAGCAGTGATTCGTATGCACGTAATATCCCTCGATCAATTCGAAGGTATCCGCCGAGCGCGGGGTGCACTCGATCGCAAACGCGCGCTCTCGCCCTTCGGCCCGGATGGGCCGACTAAGCCCTTCGCTGCCCTCGACCCCGGCCGCCGCGACAACCCAATAAAAGTGCGCCCCCGCCCGCTGCGCGTCACGGATGGCCGAGATCGCGTTTGGTAGCGTCCGGGACCCCAGCGCCTTGTGGATCAAGCTCAGATACGTCACTCCGGGCCGCGAGTCCGTGGTCCGAATGTTGGTAGTCCCGACCCCGATCCCGTGCTCGTTGATCCCGATCAACGACAAGCACCCCACCGTGGTCAGCGTCCAGGTTCGCGGTCCATTGCTCGGCGTGCGCTCGACCCCGACCACGTATGGCATGTTGTCGGTCGCGAGGTCCCAGGTCTGCCCGGCGAGCAGCTTTCCCCGGCTCGTCCAGTCGCCCTGGACCATGAACGCCGAGCAGCCGCCGAGCGACTCCAGCTCACCGCCCCACGCGAGCACGTCGCGGATGTCGGTCAGCCCGTTCATCGCCAGGACCTTCACCAGCGGGAGGTTCGACCCGCGAGCGATGCCCTCGAGCTCTTCGTACCCGCGCGGATCATGTGCGCGGGTGGGCTCGAGGCAGGCCGCGGCGACGGCTAGCACCGCGTCCTCGCCCACGTTGCGACCGCCGTAGTCGCGGGCTTGGCCGATCGCGTTGGTGAGGCGCCGCTGGTAGAGCTCGGTGATGGCGTCGCGGCAGGTCTCACCGAAGGCCTCGCCGATGGCGGAGGGCGTGCCCGAGAAGCGCAGCAGGAGCATGGCGGGATGGTACAGCGCAGGACGGAACGGGCAACCGAGCGAGCGCGCGCCGGCTCCGCGACGAGTTGGTATGGTTGGCGCCCATGGCCGCGTTTCCCTGCCCCTTTTGCGGTCACGCGATCGCGTCGAGCGAGGCCGACCCGATTGATCGTTGCCCGAGCTGTCGTCGTGACTTGGTGCTCGCCTACCGGTACCGGCTAGTCAGCGCCCGCGGAGCCGTCTCGGGTGGCGAGCTCTATGAGGGTCGCGACGGCGCGCTGGGGGCGAGGGTCGCGGTGATCTTCGTGTCCAACCCGAGCGACCGCGCGGCGGTCAAGCGCTTCGTCGACGGCTATCGGCTGTTCGGAGAGCTCCGCTCGCGTGGGTTGGCGGAGATTCGCGAGGTCGCGCGCGTGACCGATCCCCGGCCCTACGCCGTGATGGACTGGTTGGACGGCGGCGTGCTCGAGCAGCGGGTCGCGAAGCAAGGGGCGCTCGAGCCGGTGATGGTGTGGAGCCTGATCGCGGATCTGCTGACCGGCGTGAGCGCGGCGCATCGCTCGTTGCCTGCGCTCGTGCACGGGCACATCCACCCAGGCAAGGTCGGGTTCACGGCGGCGCCCGAGCAGGGCGGCGAGGCGGTGCTGTTCGGCTACGAGTGGGCCCGCGAGGTCGCCGAGCAGGATAGCTCGCTCGCCGACAGCTTCTCCGCCGACGCGGCGACGAAGTCCAACGACCCGAGCGAGCGCGCCACCGTCAACGACATGCGGCTGCTCGCACGGACGATCGCCTACGCGGCCACCGGACGGTGGATCGGCGACGGAGCGCCAGCGCGGCAGCGGGACGAGGCCAAGAGCCTGCTCGGCGGGCCGCTCGGCTTGCTGGTCGAGCGCATGCTGCTGGCCGGGACCGACGAGGGCTACCCGTCGATTATCCATGCCCGCGACGATTTCGAGCTGCTGCGCAGCGGTGTCGAGGGCGGTCGTCGGCCCCGGCCACAGCCGCGCGCCGCGATCCAGGCCGCGGTGACCTCTCCGGTGTTCGCCTCGGCGCGCTCGCTCGCTGACGCCGAGGACGATGACGCCGATGACGAGAACGACGAGATTGACGAGCTCGACGCGGAGCTCGAGCGAGAGTCGTCTAGCATTCTTCCGACTACCCGCTCGCAGGCCGAGCAGCGCCGAGCCGCGCGCCCACCGGTTGCCGGTCCGCCGCCTCAGAAGCTGGCCGAGATGCTCGAGCAGCTCGACAGCCAGCAGCAAGGCGGCAAGAAGAAGAGTGGTTGTCTGCCTTTGGTGCTCTTCGCCGTGGGCCTGTCGATGGTCGGCTTCTTCGTCTCGGTCCTCGAGGAGAGCGAGCAACCGCAGCCACCGCCACCACAGGTGATCACCTATCAGCCGCCGGAGCCGATCGAGCAGCCGATGCCCGAGCCGGTGCCCGTACCGGAGCCCGTGCTGCCCGAGACACCGCCCACGCCCGCGTTCGAGCGACAGATGTGGCCTGCCGAGGTGATCGAGTCGTCCGGGTCGGCGCCGGCCAAGCGCAGCCGCTGCGAGCTGTGGGTCGAGCCGGAGGTCAGCGGCTACAACTCGCGCTGGCGGCTCGACTGCGAGACCAAGCGCCGCGGGGAGCGACGACGCTACTACGGGACTGGGACCGCGGGCTTCGGCTACGCGGAGCTCGACGAGCAGGGCGTGCCGATCTTCGTTCAGGATCTCGCCGACGACGACGGCGATGGCAGCTTCGTGTTCGACGGACGCCGCGAGCAGCCGGCCTTGTGGGTCGCCGATCGCTTCGCTAATCCGCCCTTCGCGTTCGTGGCTCGCGTCGACGTTGGCAAGGGTGGGCCGCGAGCCGACGAGGTCCCGGCGACGACCGACGTGGTCCGCTCGAACGACGTCGGCGAGCGCGACCTGAGCGAGCTGAGCCGCGAGTACACGCGACTCGGTCAATCCTACGCGCTGCTTCCTCCCGATGAGGGGGCGGTCGAGAACGAAGCCGCGGAGATCGACGACGCCGAGCTGCCCGATCGGCTGTCCGTCTCCGATCTCGAACCGCACGTGCAGGCGCTCGAAGACGAGCTGAACGGCTGCGAGGGGCTCCGCGGCCTAATTCGCGTCAGCCTCGAGATCGAAGGGGCGACGGGGACGATCACCTCGTTCTCGCTCGACCCAGCCGCGAGCGAGGAGGCGACCCAGTGCGTCGATCGGGTGCTCTCGGCGGCTCGGCTCGGCCGCTTCCGCGAGGCCAGCATGACCGTCAGCTTCAGCGTGACAATCTAATCCAGCTGGGAACACGCGCGAATGTGGCTACTCGTGGCTGCACTCGCGCGTGTACATTGTCGCCCATGACACAGGTCGCTACGCAAAATGGAAAGGTCTGGTTCGAGAGCAATAGCGGCAACGCGGGCGTGCGGGCGATCGCCGATGCCCGGCTCGCGCAGACGAACGAGACGAGCAGCGGAGGAACGAGCACCCCCCGCCAAACTGATACCACACCGAAGAAGAGCCCGACGGCGGTGCGTATCTCGGCGGGGGCGTCGATCGTCAACGCTGGGGCAGCGAGCGCGAACCTGGCCATCAACATCGCCAACCTGATCGCGCGCAAGAACACCGACTCGACCAAGACCTCGCAGTCGCTCGAGATCGAGATCAGCAACGAGAGCAGCGGCGCGGTCGTCGTCTACTCGGTCGACCCGAGCGACGGCGACGTCTCGAAGGTCCCGCAGCCGATCGGCCAGGGCTCCAGCGACATCGTGCTGATCACCAAGCCGACCGGCTTCGACGACAACGACACGTCGATCGCGATCTCGCTGACGGTCAAGGGCGTCGACGTCAAGCTCAAGTACAGCCTGGCCGGCGATGGTGGCACGCCGGAGGTGATGCAATGGAACGTCACGGTCAGCTCGGTCGATGGCTCGGCGGACAAGGACAAGCAGAAGTTCACGCCGGGGACCTCGCTGGTCGCCATGACCTACGTCAGCAACGACGGCAAGACCCGGTTCTCGCTCTACACCTACGGCATCACCAGCGCGACCGGGCAGATCGAGCTGGTCGTCTACGACACCAACCTCGACGCGAGCGCGAGCGGTAGCATCACCACCAACCAGGGCAAGGACGTCAACTTCCTCGATAACGCCCAGACGGCCGCAGCCGCGGCGACGGCCGACCTCGACGCGCTGCAGGCCAAGGCCGAGGGGAGCAGCGACACCGGCGATCGCCCGGACTCCGAGATCCTGATCGCGCCGATCATCTCGGCCGTGTTCGGCTTGGCGAGCGCTGCGTCCAACATCGGCAACGTCGGCTTCGGCCTCGCCGGGCTGTTCGGCGGCAGCAGCAAGCAAGCCACCAGCGACTCGCTCGAGCTGCAGATCACCAACAACTCGAGCCAGCCGCTGGTCGTCTACTCGGTCACGACGGCGCAGACGCAGGACGTGATCGGGCGGCTGCCGCCACCGCTGATCGAGGGCGAGTCGGACGTCATCGTGATGAACAACCCGAGCGGCTTCAACAAGGACTCGACCGCGATCACCCTCAACATGCTGGTCGGCAACGTGCCCGTCGCGCTGACCTACACCTGGACCTCGACCGGCTCACCCGGTCGCTGGAAGGTTCAGGCGAGCGCCAACGGCTCGGCCGCGCACGACTTCGAGACCGCGCTGCAGCTGTTCGGGCTCGCCTATACCCTCACTCCCGGCGCGTTTCGGCTCTACACCATGCCGGTCGAGTCCGGGACTGGGCAGATCGACGTCACGGTCTATGATCTCGCGCCCGCGTCGTCTTCATGACCATGCCCGAGCCAACCACTGAGCCGCGTTCAGACGCGAAGATCGTGCTCATCACCGGCGCCTCGTCGGGGATCGGGCTCTGCTGCGCGCGGCTGCTCGCCGAGCACGGGTATCGAGTGTTCGGCACCTCGCGGCGAGTCGGCTCGCTCGCGGGGCAGCCCTTCGAGCCGGTCGAGATGGACGTCTGCGACGAGGCCTCGGTCGCGCGGGGCGTCGAGCGGGTGCTCGCTGCGGCGGGGCGGATCGACGTGGTCATCAACAACGCTGGCTACGCGTTGGCCGGATCCGTCGAGGACACGTCGATCGCCGAGGCGCAGCGGCAGATCGACACGAACCTGGTCGGGGTCCTGCGCGTGTGCAGGGCCGTGCTGCCCGGGATGCGGGCGCGTGGTCAGGGGCTGATCATCAATGTCGGCTCGCTCGGCGGGGTGATCGGGCTGCCCTTTCAGGGCATCTACTCGGCCAGCAAGTTCGCGCTCGAGGGGCTGACCGAGGCGCTGCGGCACGAGCTGCGGCCCTTTGGCGTGCGCGTGACGATCATCGAGCCGGGCGACATTCGTACGCAGATCACCGACAATCGCGTGATCGCCGAGGCGGCGCGGGCAGGATCGGATTATTCGCGCTGGTTCACCAACACGATGGCAATCATCGAACGCGAGGAGCGAGGCGGTCCCGAGGCGGACTTGGTCGCGGGTTTGGTGATTGGAATCATTCGCACGCGCGAACCGAAGGCTCGCTACACCGTGGGCCACTGGTCGCAGACGATCGCGGTTTGGGCGAGGCGGCTGCTCCCGGCGCGGGTGTTCGAGTGGGCGATGGGGCAGCACTACGAGGTTCGCTGATCCCGTCAGATTCCGAACAAGATCAACAGGATCCGGATCAGCACGACGACCCCGAGCGCGAGCAACCCGAGCGTGACCGCCAGCTGACGCAGCGGCTGGCGGCGCTCTTGGATCGCGCGGATCTGCTCGGCCTCGAGCGCCTGCCGATTCAGCTCGACACGGGCCAGCGCGCGCTCATCGGGTCCCAGCTCCTCGCGCCTCGCCAACGCGACCGACGTGCCCGGCGACTTGCGCGTCAGCGTGACCATGCCCTGCTCGACGCTGCCCTCGCGCAGATTGACGCGGGCGTACTGGCCGTGACCCAGGCCGACCCCGAGCCAGGGCCAGCGACCGAACTCCAGCTCACCGAGCACCCGCTCGCCGAAGTCGAGCGTGGCGACGCGCGTGCGCTCGGCGAGCAGCATGACGATCAGCTCGTGGTCGCCCCGGCGGAACGCACACATGCGCCCGTTGGCCGAGCACACGACGCCGGTCAGCGCTCGCTCGTCGGGCGCCGTCCACAGCGGCTCGACGGCGCTGAGGGCCGAGTCGACCCACACGATCGCGTCACCTCGCGCGATCACCCATCCCTCATGACCCCAGGCGAGGCCATGGAGCGGGCGCCCGAGCGCGAGCTCGCGCGGCCCTGGACGATCGAGCCGCGTGACGATCAGCCGCCCATCGAGGGTCCCGAGCGCGAGCTGAGCTCCGCCCTCGCCGAAGCAACCGCAGCTGACCCCCCGCTGCTCGAAGCGGCGCAGGATCTTCCCTCGTTGGCCCACGATCGCGCCGTTGCGGTGCAGGATCGCCCACGTGTCGTTGTGCGCGGTGAGCAGCCCGATCGCTTCGACCTTGCAGGCGATCGTCGCGTTGAGGTCACCCCGCTCGCCGAACCACTTGAACGTGCCGCGCTCGTCGACCGCGAACACGTCCCGGCTAGCGCAGCGAACCCCGACGATGCCGCGCTCGCGCAGCTCGACCGGGCGTCGAAACACTCCCGTGGGTTGGTGCCCGAGCTCGCTGCGCGGATCGGCGTAGCGGTGCGACCAAGTCGGACCGGGTCCGTTCGTCATCCGCACGAGCACGCGGGGGCCGTCGGCGGTAGCGATCAGGCGCGCGTGGTCGTCACAGGCAAAGGGCGCGATGGTCTGGCGAGCAGGAGCTTCGATGTCGGTCTCGACCTGCGCACGGTCATCGTGCTCGAGGCGAGACTCCGCGCGGTCCGGCACGACCGGAGCATACCAAGTGGCTGTTTGCGCAGTTGGTTGGTGAGCCGCCCGGAGTCGCCGGTGCGCGCGGCCCTTCGTGCACCCAGATGCGTCGGTGGTGGAGCCGGTGCTCGAGCGAGGGCCGCTATTCCGCGAATACGTCGTCGAGGCTCGTGGCCGGCAGCACGCGCTCGGCCCAGGTGTCGAGCTCGGCGAGGCTGGCGGTGGCCATGAGGGCTCGGTAGGAGGACGGCACGTCACCGAACTTGAGCGCGAGGAGCTTGAGCAGCACGTTGAGCGCACCCTCGGCGCGGCCCTTGAGCTCGCCTTCGGCGCGGCCCTTGAGCTCGCCTTCGGCTCGACCTAGCGCGATCAATTCTTCGGCGATCGTCATGACTTCCTCTGTGGCCTCCGGGGCCAACTCTCGAATCTTGGCATGAAACTCGGTCCAAGAGAACCGATCGCTGACCCGCGTGATGTAGTGGAGCAGTATGAGGCCATGCGGCGTCTGTACCGCTTCGACCAAGCGGCGCGCCCACGTCGGGAAGCTCGCCTGCAAGCGTGTCGCGTCGCGAGCGTCACGGAACAGCCATAGCGCCACCTTGGGTAGGGCCGCCAAGGCCAGAGCCTCGAGCTCCTCATCGCTCCGGTGAGTGACGTCTTCGATCAAGAGGTCGAAGTCCGGGATGAGCCGCGCGAGCCCGGGGATCGACGAGGGGCGCGGACGGAACAACCCGTGGAAGGTCCGTGGCGCCGTCCAGCCGCCTGGGACGTGGCTCAGTAACACCGGGATGATCGGCGGCAAGGGCTCGTCGCTCTGCTTGCGAAAGCGCTCCCAGATGCGAACCAAGTAGATGAGCATGCGCAGCGGCATGTCCGGATCGTTGGCGCTCTGGTGCTCGAGTAGCAGGTAAAGAAATGAACGACTGCCGTCGATCTCGGCCGAGAAGAGCAGATCGCTGTGACGGTCTCGCAGCTCGTCATCGATGAACGAGCCCGCCTCGCGGGTGAGCGTTGGCCAGACGATCGCGTCGCGTAGCTCGGCGGACAAGATGCTCTGAAGCAATCCGGCCGCATGCTCCGGGGATTCGAACGCAGACTTGAACAAGGCGTCGTGTGGCTTGTTGGTCACCCTGCGACCTTCCAGAAGCAAAGGCTCCATTTGGCACGCAAGCCGGGACCATGCAAGCGAGTTTTTCACGGAATTTCACACGCCGGCATCACCCAGCAGATTCGCCTGGTGCCGCCTCGCATATATGCCTGGTAGCGCTCCGCTCGGTTCGCCCATGCGTGGCGGAGTGCACGGCGCTTGCGGGGGCTAAATAGCTCTACTTGGGCGCCTTGCTCGGGTCGAGCATGTACTGCTCGTCGATCCACTCGGCCGGGATCCCGAAGTTGGTTTGCTGGGTCAGACGGTCGATGATCTCCTGCTCGGTCGTCACGCCGAAGGGGTGCCCGTAGTACTGGTTGCCGCCGAGGTAGATAGCGTTCTCGCCCTGCCATCCGCCTGCCCGGCCAGCGGGGGACACGTCCGAGTTCCTCGCGTAGACGATGTCGCCTGGCTTGAGCCGGGGCGCATAAGGGACTGGCGCCGTCGGAGGACGCTTGCTCGGATCGGGCTCCGGGGAGCGTCGAGACTGCAGCTGCGCGAGCGGGGCCTCGGTAGCGCCCGGGCCGATCATCATTCCAGCGCATACGACATTGAAGCGATCCTCACCGAGCTGCTCGAGCAGCGCTTTGTACTGGATCAGCTTCACCGCGGTGGCGCACTCCATGGTGTTCTCGCTCGCGTTCTTCGCTGCGTCGATCACTGCGTCCGAAGGCTTGACGCCGGGCTTGACCTGGAACTTGGTCACCTTGTCGTTTCCCTGGCCGCCGTTGGCGACGGGCACCTCCACCTCCGACCAGAACGAGGGATTGAGCTTCGTATGACCAAAGCGGGGCTTGGCGCTGGCCAGCTCCTTCGCCGCGTTGACGACCGAGCGCTGTGTGCTCATTTGCTGGACCAACTCCGGCGTCACCATCACCCGACGAAGCTTGCCTTTTTCGTCCGGTACCAGGGCCACGTCACCGGCGTCGATCTTGCCGCTGCCGTTGATGTCGAGGAAGCGGGCGCCAGGAAGCTGCGAATCGAGCAGATCTTTGTCTGCTACGCCCGCCGCCCCGTACACGTCTCGCTCGGCTGCGTCGGCACCGTCGACGGTGAGGTGCTCGGCGTAGAGCGGCAAGGTCGCCTTCATCGCGTCCTCGGCCGCCTTGGCGCCGTAATGCTTGGCAATGTACGCCTTGATCTGCGCTAGAACCGTCGGCGACAGCTTCTCGACCGAGCGCAGGCGGAGCAGCGCGCTGGTGGCCTGGTTAGCGAGCGATTGCCGGACCACCGGGTCGAGCCGAGCAGGCCCGCCACTTCCAGGCTTGTTCGGCTCGTCGCGTTGAACGGCCTTGGTCGGCGTGGCGGCGCCGGGCCTGCCCTTCACGGAGTCGAGCAACCCCTGCGCAGACTCACCGCGCACGACAGCGTTCGCTACCGCGTCGGCGTGGCGTTCGTAGTGATCTCCGGGCTTGCCGACGCCGCCGCTCAGCTGCACGCCGCCGGCTTGCTGGATCGTGTGCGCGGCCTCGTGCGCGGCCGTACGCAGGTCGGGCATCCCATCGAATGCCACCCGGTCCCCGACGGCATACGCCGATGCCCCGAGCTGGCGCGCCGCTAGCGATGCCCAGCCGCCAATGTGGGCTTTGATCCCAGACACGTCGTGGTGACCGAACGACGCCTGGATCCGGTCGAGATAGGGCAGCTTCTCGCCGGCCCCGCTCGTACCTTGCTCGGCCACCTGCAGGACCGAGCCACCAGGAGCGCTTCGCTGGGCCCCATGTCGAGAGCCAGGCTGCTCCAAATCCGAGGATTTGGGGATGTCCATCGCACGAGGTGAATGCCTGATTCTGTCGTACATGACGTAGCCTCCCTCGAGCTCAGAGCCTCGTGAACGGCGATCTATTTAGCATCGTTTTAGGACAGCCACCAGCTTGGAGTTCGATGGCGTCGGGGCGCCAAACTGCGGATAGGGTTGGTCCTGAACCGCGATTGGGCCGGCCGGGCTCAACCCGCACATTCGTTGGGTGTCACCTCGCAAAGGTGCCTGGCTACGCTCTGCTCGGCTTCGATGATCGCGTCCGCATCCAACATGAACCCACGGATCGGAGACCCCTGCGCCGTCCAAGCAAAGCTGCGCCAGAGCGCGAGCGAGGCGGGGCCGCTGATCTTTCCTTCGATCCGCCTCAGCAGGTCCACCCCATACGTCGCCATGCCGATCTGCCGGCCGAGCTCGGCCCCGTCGACGAGCGCCTCCGCCAGCTGATCAGACAGCTCCCGGTCGAGCTCGAACGCGATCTCGTGCAGCCACGCGAGCTTCATCCGCCGTGCCCGGCGCTTGTGCTCCCGCGTCAGCCGCTTCGGCCGGATCCGCGGTATCGCTACCAGCCAACTGCACATCGGGCAAAAGCAGTGGGCCTCGTCGGAGTACAGCCGCTTGCCGGGGTTGCGCACCATGTCGAACGAGCTCTCCATGAAGCTCGCGAACAAATTGGCGAACGGCTGCAATTGCTCGCGGGGCGGTCGAGCGGCGTTGGGAATGTCTAGATAATGTCGCTCGAGCCACAGTCGCGCCAGCGTGGGGAACGACGCATAGTCGTGCGCCGTGTCGAAGCTGATGAATCCGCGCTCGATCGCGGTCTCCAGCCATTGCAACAATGCGTAGCTCCGACCCAGCAGGTCGACGGCGTCCTCGATCTCATGGCGCACGAACATGTCAATCATTCCTCGGGTGTAGCCAATAAAAACCCAGCGCTACCTTGCCCATGCGGTCGGCACCGAGCCGCAGCGAGATCGCCTCGTGCTGCTCGGTCTCGAGCTCGAATTCCCGCACCTTCTCGAGCGTCCAGCGATCGTGCAGCCGGGTCAGCTCGGGCCGCTCGAGGCTGTTCGGGACCGCGCCCGCGCGAATCTCGTGGGGTTGGAACGCGTGCAGGCTCGAGCCCGAATAAAACAAGATCCGCTGGCTCGAGCCGAAATTGCGGCTCGGATCGAGGAAATGATCCAGGGCGACCACGAGCGCGGGCTCGAGGCCACGCTCGGTCATTGCATAGCGGTAGGCGCCGATCGGAAAATTGACCTCGATCGGGTCGCCCTCGCGCGGCAAGTCGTCGAGCGTCGGCAGGATCCGGGGCGGCACGACCAATAGATCGTGCTCGGGCAGCTCGGCAAAGCTCGCCTGCAGCCCCGCGAGCTCACGCTCGACCACGGTCGTCCCGCTGGCCAGCCGCCAGCCTTCGCGCGCGAGCGGGCCGAGCGAGAGGCCGAGCACGCCGAGCGCGAGCGGGAGCGCGACCACGATTCGCTGCTGGTTCGGCCAGCGTCGAGTGATCGCAGCGATCACCCACGCGCCACCGAGCCCGACGGCCAGCGCCGAGAAGATGAGTTCCCAGTGGTGATTCAAGAACCCGACCGGATAGCCCGAGCCGATCAATTCCCCTGCCGCGACGCCCAAGAACGCATGCGGTACGACCCACGCGTAGATCAGCGGCGCCATCAGCCGCAGCGGATGCAGGCGCACCGCAGGGAGCTGCGTCGGCTGCTCGCCCGGCAGATCGGGCGCGCGCCGGCGCGTCCAGTCGAGCAGCCACGCGGGCGCCAGCAAGAGCAGGGGCATCCAGATCGCCGCGCTCACGCGTCCGTCGAGCAGCAGCGCGTCGAACTCGTGCAGGATCCGTCCGAGCTCGTAATCACTCGCCTGCGCGCCGCCTTCTCCCGCCGCTCGTCGGAGCCCGTAGGAGAGGTCGCCGGCGACCACCAGCGCGAACGCAGCCGCGCCAGGCAGACCCACGATCACGGCTCGCCGCAGCAGGACCCCGAGCGGCCGCAGCCCGAGCCGTGTCCAGCACAGCGGCGCCAGCAGCCCGAGCGGACCGAGCGTCAGCAGCACGATGTTGCCCCCGCACGCGAACGCGAGCAGCACGCCCGCGAGCAGCCATCCGATCGCCGCGGGGAGTCGCTCGACCTGCCGACTCGCCCATAGCCCCGAGAGCGCCGCCCCGAGCACGCACGCGAGCACGTGAGGCCAAAAGCTCGCCGATCCAGCCAGGCGCCAGTGGACCGGATGCGTCGCCAGCAGGACCAAGGTCGTGAGCGCTCCGAACCTGGCCAGGCGCGGACGCTCGAGCTCGATCAGGAGCTCGCGGACCAGCGCCCACGCGAGCAGCATCACCAGCAACGAGGCGCCGAGGCTGACCCATGAGAGCACCTCGACGCGGTAGGGCAGGGCGCCGAGCAGCATGCCCAGCACGTGCAGGCTCGTCGGTGACCACGCGCCGATCGGGTCGTCCACGCAGCGCTGGTCGATCGCGCAGTCGGCCCGCGCGACGAAGCTCGCGTGCTCGTGCAGCGGGAGCAGCGAGGTGAAGCGGGTCGTGAGCACCACGAAGAGCCCGAGCAGCACGAGCACGACTGCCAGCTCGCGCCCGTCCGGGCTCGATCGGGCCCGCTCGCGGCGGACCAGCGCGACGCTCGGCAGCCCGAGCGCGAGCGCGAGCGCTAGCCAGGCCGCGATCCGATCGATCGTCTGGTCGCGCCCCCGCGTCGCAGGTCCTTCACCCTCGCCAGCGCTTGGCCGTGACTCGATCCCCGTCTCCTCGACGGTCCAGATCGTGCTCGCCAGCGGATCCCGCTCGCGCGCCAGCGCCTCGGCGGTGGCTCGCCAGCGCGCTCGCTCTTCGGCCGTGCACACGCGGGCCTGCGTCGGCGCACCGCACTCGATGACCACCCCGGTGGCGAGGGCCTCCCCGATCTCCCCAGTGCGCTCGGCCTCCGGGTGGAAGAGCACGAAGCGTGGCCCCTCGGCCAGGCCGAGATCCACGCGGACTCGATCTCGCTCGATCCGGATAGCGGGCTGGCCCAGCTCGCTCGGCTCGAGGGCCCGCTCGACCAGCTCGCGGATCGTCTGTTCATGCCCGGGCGGGATCATGCTCCGCTTGCCCGCCCACGCGGCCCGCGGAGACCAGAGCGCGACCAGCAGCAACGCGGTGATCGAGAACAGCAGCGAGCGGACGGCTGGACGCACGTGACGAGTGTATCTGTACGCGCCTGCCGGTCGTGCGCCGCTTCGTGCTACAAACCGTTCCCGTGGACGGGCGCACGCTGTTCTCGGCGATCACGCTCTCGCTGCTGCTGGTCGGCTGCGACAAGCCAGCGGCGACCAACAAGCCCGGTCGTGACGCGGAGGTCGAGCTGCGCGAGGGCCAGGCGGTGGCCAAGCGCAGGCCGACCCCGCTCTACCGGGCCAAGTTCGTCATCCGTGGCCTCGCGGCCGATGGCGACAACCTCTACGTCAGCGGGCTCCGGCTCCCGACGACCAAGGAGGGCGAGCCCGACGAGCAAGGGCTGCCGACCGGGACGATCGTCAAGGTCTCGCTGCTCGGTTTGCCCGAGGTGCTGGCCGAAGGCGACTTCATCCCGATGAACCGGCTGGCGCTGATCGACGGCCAGCTCTACTGGCACGAGCGGCACGATTCGCCGAGCGGCCGCGGGCTGCGATCGATCTCGACCGAGGGAGGCGAGATCCAGCGGATCAGCGACTTTGCCGGCAACAGCTGGGTGATCCGCGATGACGTCGTCTACTTCACTCGCCCCGACGACGAGATCGACGAGGGAGGCTTCTATCAGCTCGCGCGGACCAGCTCGGGCAAGTCGAAGTCGAAGCCCAAGCCCAAGCTCGCGGCCAAGCGCAGCGGGGTGGTCCGCGCGTTGCTCGAGGGGCCCGATCGCAAGGCGCTCTACTGGATCACCCGCCAGCGAAAGAACGGGACCTGGGGCGTGTACGAGTGGGACGGCGAGCGCTCGGGCACCGAGCTGATGCGCAGCGACGAGACCTTCGCCAGCATCACGGTCGACGGCGAGGACTTCCTCTGGGTCACGTGGGCCGATGACGAGGGCCAGCCGCTGCACAGCCTCTACCGCCGACCGATCCACGGCGGTGACACGCAGGTGCTCGCGCGCAAGCTCGGCATGCCCGGCTTCATGGAGGTGTTCGCCGACGAGCAGCACGTCTACCTGACCACGGTCGAGGGCGGCGAGCTGCGCCGGCTGGCCCGCGGCGGTGGTGAGGTCGAGGTGCTCGAGGGCACCGGCGACCGGCTGGCCGTGGCCAACCGCTTCAACCTGTTCTGGGTCGACGAGCAGCAGGTCTACTGGCGGGGCAAGTGATGCGGATCGGCTTGGCCACCTGCGCGAACCTGCCGAGCTGGGAGATCGACGATCGCTTCTTGCACGCGGCCCTGCGCGAGCG
>CBFGLP010001435.1:0-9902 GCA_965649595.1 uncultured Myxococcales bacterium
TCTGCCGGTCGGTCCGCGTGGCATGGCGACGGTGTTCGCCGCCGATGGCGAGCACCTGGTCACCGGTCGGCGCGGCGACACGCTGCGCTTTTGGTCGATCGAGCGGGGCGAGCCAGTCTGGGAGCAGGAGGCCGGGCCTGGGATGGTCGGCGCCTTCGAGCTGGATCGCACTGGTGATTGGGTTGTCAGCCGCGGCTGGCGGGGCCCGGTCACGGTCTGGTCGCTGGCGCAGTGGAGCTACGCGGGCGTGCTGCCGATCATCGAGGACGGCCTCGTCGCGGCCACGCTGCGACCCGGCTACGAACAGCTGGTCTGCGCGTGGGAGCGGCACGTCGGCGTGTTCGATGCCCACGGCGGCGCGCTGCTCGATGTCGGCGATGTGCCCAGCAAGGGCGTCGCCGATCTCGACGTCTCGCCGGATGGTCGCTACGCCGTGGTCGGGGCAGGCGACAAGCGGGCTTATCTGTACGATCTCGAGGGCTGAGGCCGAGCGGCCTTCGGCTCAGCTCGACTCTTTGCAGCACCCCGAGCAGCTCGGCGACTCTTCGGACGCTGGCGAGCAGGTCGTGGCTTCCTCGGGCGTCGACGAGCGCTCCCACAGCCGCGCGAGGAAGCGGCGCGGACCTTGGCGCAGCAGCGAGAGCGCGAACAGGCCGATCAACGCGAACGCGGCCAGCTTGGCCGGCAGGCTCGTGCCCTCGTGCTGATGCGCCGCCTCGCTCCCGGCGATCGGGAGCTCGAGCCACGACCACAGCGCGTCGACACCAAATCCGAGCAGCACGACCGCAGCGAGCATCGTGCCCGCGAACGCGAGCGCGATCTTGCGACCGTGCGCGCGATCGATCACCCCGAAGGTCGTCACGTTGGTCGCCGGTCCGGTCAGCAAGAACGCGATCGCGGCTCCGGGCGAGAGACCGCTGGCGAGCAGCACCGCGACCAGCGGCGTCGCTCCGCTCGCGCACACGTACACGGGCATGCCGAGCAGCGCGAACGCCAGCACCTGCACGCGCGGATCGAGGCCCGCCAGCGTGCTCTTGTCGATCGCGGGCTCGATCAACGCCGCGAGCAGGAGACCGACGAGGATCCACGGTCCGGTCTCGTCGAGCACCTGGCCATAACCACTGCGAAGCCCCCGGAGCAGGCGTCGCCCGAGCGGGCGCTGCTCGTGCCGATGCGCGTGCTCGTCAGTCGCTGGCGGCTGACGAAGCGCGAGGCCACCTGCGGCCCTCGTCGCCAGCCGCTCTGCCCAGCCACCGACCACCCAACCGATCACCAGCGCCAGCACGAACGCGACGACCACACGGGTCAGCGCCAGCTCGGCCCCGAGCAGCGGCAGCGAGAGCAGCACCGCGTCGATCCCCAGCTCTGGCGTCGCGACCAGGAACGCCAGCGCTGCCGTGGCCGGGACACGTCGAGCGACCAGCGAGCGATACACCGGCACGACCCCGCACGAGCAGAGCGGCAGCGGCAGCCCGAACACCACGCCCCGCAGCGCTTGACCTGCGGGAGATCCCTTGCGCAGCCAGCGAGCGGGCGCTTCGCCGAGCACCTCGCCCAGCACTCCAGCGATCGCGTAGGCGATCAGCAGCGCGGGCGCGCTCTCGATCAACAGGCGCCAGAGCGTCTCGCCGCCGAACGCTCCGTGGTCGTGGCCATCGGTGCGCGGGACCACGAAGAGCACCAGCACCAAGCCGAGCCCCAGCAACGCGCCGATGCCCGCGAGCACCGGTCGATCTCCGCGCTCACTCCCGCCTGTGTCGGGGCGATGGGCGACCACGTGCAGCAAGAGCCCGCCGACCGCCGCCTCGAGCAGCCCCAGCGCCGGGCCGCCGCTGTGCTCGATCAGCGCCCCGCCGCCATAGAACCCCGCCACCGAGGCCGCCGCGATCGTTCCGAGCGCGACCAGGGCCGAGCGCTGCCCATCCTCGGGCCTGCTCGCCAACATCCACCAGATCGCCAGCCCGACCGGGATGCGGTGCAGGATGATCGCCCACTCGAGCGCGTGGCTCTCGTCGACGTGGTGCGTGCCTGCGACCGCGAGCCCATCGGTGAAGGCGTGCACCGCCATCCCGAGCAACGCGATGAAGGCCCACGCGCGGCGGCTGCTTCCACCATCGAGCCCGCGGGCGAACGCGCGAGGGGCCAGCACGCCGACCACCACCGCCAGCAACGCCCAGGGGCCGGCCTTCTCCAGCCCGTTGGGGATGATCTCGAGCAGCGCCAGCCCGAGCACCGCGACGAGCACGAAGCCGTCGATCAGCTCGAACAAGGGCCGCGCCCGCCGGGCGATCACGTAGAGCAGGGGCCCGAGAACCAGCGCTGCGACGCTGGCGGCCAGCATCTGCTCGCCGTGGGGAAGGCCCATTCGCTTCGCAGTCTAGCAGCCGCTAGTGGGACCGACGCGAGAGATCACCTCGCGCCGAACCAACAGACAAGGGCAGCAAATCTGCTGCCCGTGGGAGATCGACTCGACTCAAACCTTCTCGCCGCGAGCACGCAGCTCGACGAGCACCGCTTCGATGCCCTTCTTGTCGATGATCCGCATGCCCGACGTGCTCACTCGCAGACGGACCCAGCGGTTCTCGCTGGGGACCCAGTAACGCTTCCACCGCAGATTCGGAAGGCTCCGCTTCTTCGTCCGGACGTGCGAGTGCGAGACGTTCATCCCGACGAGGGGCTTCTTTCCGGTGACCTGGCAGACTTGCGACATGGGCTCCGCTCCGGGGCGGGGGACAGTGGATCAAGCCGAGGGGGGCTGTCAAGGAGGGGTGCGTGGCGAGGCCATCGCGCCTAAGGCGCCATCGTAGTCAGTCCATTCCCGCCGCCACCGCCTCGGCCAGCGCTGGTCCAGGCACGCTCGCGTAGTCCTCGCGCGCCTTCCCCAACAGCGCGTCCTTCTGCTCTCCTTCGGGCAGCGCACCCGCCAAGCTCACCCGCGCACGCGCCCGCTCGAGCACCAATCCCGCGTCGGGGCCCTGCTCCTCGATCTCCTCCAAGACCCCCTCGGCTAGATCTCGCGCCCGCTCCCGCCGACCGAGCCCCAGCTCCCCCGCCGCTCGCACGTTGCTCGCCTCGATCGCGAGCTTCACGTCGCTGGTCCCCGATCCTTCGAGCACGCTCAACCCTCGCTCCGCCGCAGCGATCGCCTCCGCGTACCTGCCGAGCCCGAGCAGCGCTCGCGCCTTCCCGATCATCCCGTGCGCGACCAAGATGTGCTCGGGTCCGACCTGCGCCTCCCAGGCGGCGATCGCCCGGTCCTGCAGCTCGAGCGAGCGCTCGTGTTGCCCGAGCAGCCCGACTAGGTTGCCGAGGTTGTGCACGGCGATCGCCGTGTCGGCGTGGTCGATCCCCACCGAGCGCTCGTAGATCTCGAGCGCTTGCTGGTAGTGCACCTGCGCCTCGTCGTACCTCCCCAACATCCGCAGCCCGACTCCGACATTGGAGTGAGCAGCGGCGACGTCGGCGTGCTTGGTCCCTTGCGTCTGCTCGGCCAGCCGCAGCGCTCGCTCCCAAGCCGAGAGCGCGTCCTCGTAGCGACCCCGCTGAAACGCGATCCGCCCCACGTGGCCGAGCGAGTAGGCCAGCTGCGGGTGCGTGGGCGGGAGCGCGGCCGTACGGATCTCCAGCGATCGATCGAAGCGAAGCTGCGCCTGCTCGAGGTCGCCCACCTGCGACGCGACCAGCCCGAGCTGATCGAGGGTCAAGCACAGCTCGGGGTGTGCCGGCCCGAACAGCTCGGTCTGCACGGCCAGCGCCTGCTCGAGCTGCTCGCGCGCGCGAGCCCACTGCCCGCGCGCTCGCAAGGTTCGCCCGAGGTTGAGCCGAGCTGCAGCGACCGCCACGTGGGTCTCGTCGAGCTCTGCCCGCCACAGCTCGAGCGCCTCGTTCAGCGAGCGCTCGGCGGCCTCGTAGTCACCCGCGGCGTGCTGGGCCAAGCCGATCGAGTTGAGCAGCTCGGCTCGATCGTCGCGCGAGCCGACGCGATCGACGTCGGCCTGGACGTGCTCGGCGAAGCTCAGCGCGTCGGCGGGGCGCGAGGCGTGGTTGCCGAGCACGAACACGACCAGCGTGCCCGCGAGGATCGCCTGGGGGTCGTCGCCGGCTCGACGCGCGGTGAAGTACGCCCGTCGCAGGGCCGCCAGCGCGGGCTCGGTCTGCCCGGCCCGATTGAGCTGCATGCCGAGCAGCGCGTCGATCTCGGCCAGCAAGGGCGGGTGCTCGAGCGCGACCGCTCGCTCGCGTAGGCGCTCGCTCGCGGCCAGCTCCTCGGGCGTGCCGGTCCGGCTGCTCGACTGCGCGAGCGTGGCCAGCTCGTCGCGGATCTGCTCGACCGCCTCGGCTCGCTCGCGATCTTCGGGCGGCGGGACGCGAGCGCGAACGTACGCCGGGTCTGCGCAGCGCTCGATGCTCGGCAGCTCCTGCGCCATCGTGACGGCGTGCTCGACCAGCGCTGGATCGGCCGCGCCCAAGGCATCGACCAGGGCCGAGAAGCTGCGCTTGCGCTCGGCTAGGCACTGCATGCGTAGATCGAGCAGATCGCTCGATTGCTCGCGGCGCAGCTCGGTCGCCTCGCAGGCCTCGCGGTGCTCGTCGGCCCAGCGCGTCGCCCAGCCGTCGAGATCCTGCTCGACGCGCGCCCAGGTGTCGGCGGCGTAGGGCAGGCGGGTCGAGAGCAGCGCGTCCTCGACGTCGTGGCGGACGGCGTCGTTCCAGACCTCGGCGATCTCGTCGCGTCCACCTTGGCAGGGCAGCGGCGGCTCTTCTCGTGACGCCCACGCGAGCAGGCCGATCAGCGTCGCACTGACACCCGCGCCGACCAGCCACAGCGCCTGTCGGCGTCGACGCGGCTGGCGATCGAGCTCGAGCAAGAGCGCGTCGAGGCTCGGCCAGCGATCCTCGGGCTTGCGCGAGAGCCCGCGCAGGATGATCCGGTGCAGCCAGTTAGGTGCGCTGCGGCTGGGCGGCGGGGGCAGGGGCGGGCTGCCGAGCACGGCACCGATCAGGTCGGCCAAGCTGCTGGTCGGGAAGGGCCGCTGACCGTAGAGCGCCTCGTAGAACGCGACGCAATATGCCCATTGATCCGCGCGAGCGTCGACCACCTGACCGCGCAGCTGCTCCGGAGCCATGTAGGCCGGCGTCCCGAGCAGCGCTCCCACCTGCGTGACCGAGGTCGACAGCGCGCTGCTCGACACGTGCAGGCGCGCGGTTTTGGGTTTTTGCGGCGCGGGCGGGCTGGTGTCGGCTTCGACCGCGAGCGTGGCCTCGAGATCCTCTCCGAGCGCGCTCGCGTCGACGCTGCCGTCCAGCTCCGGTTGAGCCAGCTCGGCGCGGGCCAAGCCAAAGTCCATGACCAGCACGCGGCCGTCATCGGCCAGCATCACGTTGTCGGGCTTGAAGTCGCGGTGTACGAGCCCCGCGCCGTGGGCAGCCGCGAGGCCCTTGCCCGCGGCCACGAAGATCGGCAGCACCTCTCGCCAGGAGCGGGCACGCTTGGCCAGCCACGCGCCGAGCGTCTCGCCCTCGATGAACTCCATGGCCAGGAACACGCGGCCGCCGTGCTCGCCGACGTCGTGCACGGTGAGGGTGTTCGGATGGACGAGGCGGGCCATCGCCTGGGCCTCGCGCAGCATTCGAGTCCGCGCTCGACCTTCCCCGTGATCGCTCTCGAGGTGCAGGAGCTTGAGCGCGACCTTGCGATCGAGCTCGGGATCGTGGGCGGCATAGACCTCGCCCATGCCACCGCGACCGACCCGACCGAGGACCAGGTAGCGCCCGATCTGCTCGCCGCGCGCGAGCCCGCCCGCTTGCTGGCGAGCAGGCGCGGAGGCTTGGCGAGCCGGCTCGGGACCAGCTTCGCCGGCCTCGGTAGCATCGGCGCTGGCGACCGGCGCAGCGAGGCTGATCGCTTCGCCGACCTCGGTCGCGTCGCTCGACTCGGGCCGGGCCTCGGGTCGCACCGGCGCATCTTATCGGGCGCGGCTCCGTGCCGATAGCTAGTACTGGTGCGCCTCTCAGGGTTTGGATGCAGGTGCCTGTCAACCTGGGCTTACCGAGCGCGATGCCATTGGCAGGGTGAACCACACCCGGGCGCCGCCGATCGATGCATCCTCGATCCCGACCTCGCCACCGTGCGCGTGCACGAGGTCGCGGACGATGCTCAGGCCGAGACCCGAGCCCCTCGTCGCAGCGTCGCGTCCTCGCACGAACTTATCGAACAGCATCGCCCGCGACTCCTCGGGGATTCCAGGGCCGTCGTCCTCGATCCATATGCGGACGAGCTCGCCGCGGGCTTCGGCGCCCAGGTGCACGCGCCGCGCCCCATGGGCGTGGTGCACCGCATTATCGATCAGGTTGTCGAGGATCTGTGCGACGCGGCGTCGATCGACCAGCACGCGCAGGCCAGCCTCGAGCGTGACGATCTCGAGCGCGAGCCCCTCGCGAGTTGCCGCCACTTCCTTGCGAGCGCGGGCCTCGTGGAGCAGCGATTGAACCAGCTCCGGCTGCAGCTCGAGCTGGCTCGCCCCGGCTTCGACACCAGCCATATCGAGCAGCTCGTCGACGACGGCCTGCAGACGCTCGCAGTCGCTGCGTGCGGCGCTGAGCAGGTCCTTCTGGCGCTCCTCGAGCGGGCCGGCGGCCTCCTCGAGGCACAGGTGAATGGCCATGTGCAGAGAGGTCAGCGGGGTCCGCAGCTCATGGGCGGCGGCCGAGACCAGATCGCCGCGAAAGCCCTCGAGTCGGCGCGCACGCGAGACGTCGCGCAGCGCCACGGTGACCCCGACGAGCACGCCCTCGCGCAGCACCGGGACCGCATCGATCGCCAACCACACGGTGTCGGATCCGCGGGTGAAGGGCAGCGCGTCGGCCAAGCTCGCGACCTCGGTTGGTCGCGAGCTGGCGATGACGCGATCGAACACGCGCTGAACCGGGCCGCTCAGCTCGCTCGGGAGCGTGGTGATGCGCTCGACCTCACCGAGCAGCGCCCGCGCGGCGCTGTTGGCTTGCAGCACGCGGCCGCCGAGGTCGTGGACGATCACCGCGTCGGGCAGGCTGTCGACGACCGACTGCAAGCGCTCGTTGGCCTCGAGCAGGTCGCCGAGCGAGCTGGCTCGATAAGCGGCGAGATGCTCAGTCATGTCGTTGAACGCGTCGGCGAGCCCACGGAGCTCGTCGTTGCCGGTCAGTCGAACCCGCGCGTCGAAGTCCCCTTCGCCAATCCGCTGAGCGGTCGCGGCGACGATCCGGATCGGACGCAGCACGCGGCGCATGAGCAGCAAGCCGAGCGGCAGGGCGACGAGCAGCGCCGCGAAGCCGGTCAAGGCGATCACCAGAGTCTCGTGCAGCGCGTCTTGACGGGCCGTGTCGGCCTTGCTTCGCATACCCGCGCGGTTGAGCGCGAGGATGACCTCGACGCGACGCCGCAGCTCGGCGGAGCGGGCGAGGTGAGCGTCGAGCTGCTCCTCGGTCAGACCGTGGCTGACATCAGGGAGGCCAGCCAAGTAAGCCTGCCAGGCGTCCTCGAGCCCCGCGGTTGCCTCGTCTTCGCCAGGTTCGGTGATGTTGGCTCGCTGGCGCGCGAGCGGAGCCTCGAAGTCCTCGATCGCGGCGGCGATCTTGGCGGGCTCTGGCGGGGCGTCGGTCAGGGCGCTGCGGGCCAGCTCGGCGTCGATGCGATCGAGCGCATCGAGCATCTCCTGCCCCGCGTCGAAGCTACGGAAGTTCTCCTCGATGATCGTGTCGGGCTCGTCGCCGAGCCGCCTGGTCGCGAGCAGCGCGACCACGATCGTGGCCGCCAGCGCCATGAGCAGCGGCACTTGTGCGAGCACGAGCTTGGTGCGCAGCTTCATGGTGGCTCCTCCGTCACCAGCACGTGGAGGTTGAAGCGATGGCCGTGCACGAGCAGGCGATGCGCGACGCTCGGCCGAATGAACGCCAGCAAGGCCGGCCGCGTACGCGGAGCCCCGACGGCGATGTCCGTGATCCCGTGCCCGCTGGCGAAGTCGATCAGCGCCGTGACGACGTCCTCGCCTTCGATCTGGTGAACCTCGGCTCCGAGCTCGACCGCGAGCTGCTGAGCCTCGAAGACGCGCCGCTGGCTGGCGGTGTCGATTCGCTCGGGCCCTTCGCGCGGGGTCTGAACGTAGACGGCGAACCAGTGCGCGTTGAGCCGACCAGCCAGGCGCGAAGCCCTACGCAGCAGCGCGCGCGCGTTCGGGGCCGCGGACAAGCCGACCATGAGCCGGCTCGCGGTCGCGCTCCTTGTCGCGGGCGAGCGCTGTCGCGAGGCCTCGCTCGCCTGATGCTGAGCTCGCTCGATCGCCTCGGCGACCTCGCGCAGGGCCAGCTCGCGGAGGTTCTCGAGCTTGTCCGGCTGGAAGAACGCCTCGAGCGCCCGCTCGACCCGCTCGACCGGATAGACCTTGCCCTCGCGCAGGCGTTGCAGCAGGTCTTCGGCGGGCAGATCGATGTTGACGATTTGATCAGCCCGGCGCACGAACGAGTCCGGCACGGTCTCACGGACCTTGACGCCGATCGCTCGCTGGAGCAGGTCGTTGAGGCTCTCGAGGTGCTGGATGTTGAGCGCACAGAACACGTGGATGCCCGCGTCGAGCAGATCGAGCACGTCGAGGTAGCGCTTGGGATTGCGGGTGCCCGGCGCGTTGGTGTGGGCGACCTCGTCGACCAGCACGATCTCCGGGCTCCTGGCGATCACCGCGTCGACGTCGAGCTCCTCGAGGCTGACGCCACGATACTCGACGTGGCGGGTCGGGACGTGCTCGAGCCCCGCGACCAGCCGTTCGGTCTCGGGGCGGCCGTGGCTCTCGATCAGCCCGATGACCACGTCGGCGCCCGTGGCCTTCAGTTGGTGAGCCTCCTGAAGCATGCGGTAGGTCTTGCCGACGCCCGGCGCCGGGCCGATGAAGAGCTTGAGTCGACCCTGGCGATTGCGGCGGACGAGCGCGAGGAAGTCCTCGGCTCGGCTCGTGGGGCTCACGGCATCGGCTCCGGGGGGCCGAAGGTGCGATCGAGCTCGAGGTTGGCCTCGAGCACGTTGATCAGCGGCGGACTGAAGGGGCTCGGCTGGTCGGCGAGCGAGCGCAGGCGCTCCTCGACCACCCCGAGATCGACGCCGCGAGCCGCGGCGATGCGCGGCGCCTGGTAGATCGCGCCATCCAAGCTGATGTGGGGGTCGAGGCCCGAGCCGGACGCGGTGACCAGATCGGCGGGGATCGGCCGATCCTCGCTTGCGCCGTAGCGCAGCAGATCGGCCTCGACCCGCTCGCGCAGAGCGGGGTTGCTCGGCGCGAGGTTGCTACCCGCAGCCGCGTTAGCGGCGTAGCCGGCCGCCGAAGGTCGCGGCCACACGTGCGCCGGGTGCTCGAAGCCCTGCGCGACCCGGCTGCTGCCGATCGCTTGGCCGGCCTCGTCGTAGACCAGCGAGCCGGCCGCCTGATCCGGCGCGAGCACACGACCGACCACCAGCAGCAGCGAGACATAGACGACGCAGCAGGCGAGCAGCGTGAGACCACCGAGCAGCAGGATGGCTCGCAGCGAGCCGAGCAAGGTGACGGGTTCGTTCTTGGTCATGGCATCCCCAATCCGGCCAGCGAGAGATCGATCAGCTTGATCCCGACGAAAGGTATGAGCACCCCGCCGAGCCCGTAGATCAACAGATTGCGGCGCAGCAACTTGTCGGCGCCGACCGGACGATAGCGGACCCCGCGAAGCGCGATCGGGATCAGCAGCGGGATGATGATCGCATTGAAGATCACCGCCGAGAGGATCGCACTTCGGGCGGTGCCGAGCGCCATGATGTCGAGCGCGGCTAGTTGGGGTAACGCGCCGACGAACAGCGCCGGGACGATCGCGAAGTACTTGGCCACGTCGTTGGCGATCGAGAA
>CBFGLP010001436.1:0-3239 GCA_965649595.1 uncultured Myxococcales bacterium
AGCGTGATCACGTCGGGATCGAGATCGAAGGCGAGCTTGAGCGCCTCTTTACCGTTGGTCGCTCGAGCGACCACCTCGACCCCTTCGCGGGACTCGAGCATGCTGGTGATCGTCTGACGGTTGTAGGCCGAGTCGTCGACCACCAGCACCCGGAGCGGGCGCCCTTCGGGCTTGTCATATTTGGAGGTCATCAGGGTCCGTGGGACGACGGCGGCGCTGCGGTCAGCGGCTTGCGGTAGACGAGATCCTTCTGCAGGTGGGCGAGATCGAAGCGCGTGGTGACGTTGAGCAAGCTCTCCGAGTGACCGAGCAGCAGGAAGCCGCCAGGCGTGAGCCGATCGTAGAAGGCCTCGACCACGTGATGGCGAGCCTCCTGCGAAAGATACATCAGAACGTTGCGACAGAAGATCACGTCGCAGGGACCGAGCACTCGAAAGCGCTCGGTCGCGAGCAGGTTGAGCTGGCCAAAAGAGCACATGTTGCGAACGTCGTCACGGACCTGCCAGCGGCCTTCCTTCTCGAGGAAGTACTTGCGCTTGAGCGGCGCAGGCGTGGTGCGGAAGCTGTTCTCACCGTAGATCGCCGTGCGCGCGGTGGCCAGGACCTTGCGCGAGATGTCGGATCCGACCACTCGCAATTGCCACCCTTTGAACAGGCCGCTCTCGAGCAGCAACATGGCGATCGTATACACTTCCTCGCCCGTCGAGCAGCCCGCGCTCCAGATCGAGAGCCGCCGGTTCCGTTCGTGCACATGGGCGAGATCGGGCAGGATCTCGTCCGAGAATGCGTCGAGTTGGTACTGCTCGCGGAAGAAGTAGGTCTCGTGCGTCGTGATGCGCTCGATCAGCTCTTCCATTTCGCGCGGACCCGAGGGGTCGTAGCGAAGGTATTGATAGTAGTCGAGGAAGCTGCCGAGCCCGAGCGCCTCGAGCCGCGGTGAGAGCCGCCGCTCGAGGAAGAAGCCCGAGGCGATCGAGAGCGTGACGCCGCAGTGCTCGTGGATCGTCTCGACGAGCAAGCGCGTCTCTTCCTCGTTGATGCGAATCCGATCGCCGCCGAGGGCAGCGAAGAGGCGATCGGTGCTGTCGTGACTACCCACCAGCGTTCGCCTACCTGGTGCCCTCGTTCGAACCCTCGGAGTCGACCTCGCCGCGCTCGATCGCCCGGAGCCGATCGATCGCCTGCGAGAGGATCTGCCGAACCAACGCGTCCTGCTCGAACTTGCGCGAGTGCTCGAGGGGTCCGAGCGCGGTCGCGTCGCCGCGCTCGGACAGGACCTCGGCCGCGGCCCAGCGCACGTCCCAGCGCTCGTGCGCCAACAGCCCGAGCAGAGCCGCGGTCGCACGATGAGCCTTGTAGGACTTGAGCGCGCGCGCGGCCGCCTTGACCACCTCGTGGTCCTCGGCCCGCGAGAGGTTCATCAGCAAGTTGAGATCTTGATCGAGCTGCGAGCGACCGAGCGCCGCGATCGCGTGCACGACCACGTTGGTCGAGCTGTCGTCGAGGATGATCTCGCGCATCCGCGCGATGATGATCGGGTTGTCGATCGAGACCAGGGCCTGGACCGCGGCCGCCCGCACCAGCGCGACCGGATCCGAGGTCGCGCCCATCAGTGGGTGCACGCTCTCGGGCGCGCCGAGCTGACCGAGGCTCCGGCACGCGGCCGCGCGGACCTGCGGGTCTTCGTCAGCCAGCGCGAAGCAGAGCGCCGAGATGCCCTCGTGCTCGCCCGGGATCGAGCCGAACGCCAGCGCTGCGGCCACGCGCACGCCGACGTCGTTGGAGCCGAGCATCGAGACCAGCGGGGGCACGAACGCGACCAGCCCGAGCCGACCGACCACCCGACACAGGTTGCGGGCGAGCGCGCCCGACTGCGGCCACGCGCCGCCGATCAAGAGCATCAGCTCGTCGTGGCCTCCACCGGGGCGCAGCTCGGCTTGCCGTTGGGCGATCTCCGACAAGGCCTCGGCAGCATGCTCGCCGACCGTGCCCTCGCGTCCGCACGCGCGGTAGAGCGGGGCCATCGCCGAGCGACCGCCGACCCGCTTGAGCGCGTCGCAGGCCGCCGCCGCGACTGTCTCGAGCGGATCATCGAGGCCATCGAGCAACAGGCTCACCAGGCGCTGATCGACCTCGCCAGGCAGCGCGCCGATCAAGCGGTAGAGGGCCTCGCGCGAGGCGACCTCGAGCGAGTCGAGCACCTCGACCAGCGCCTCGTTGGCGGCGGATCCGAGCCGCTCGACCAGCGCGAGCCCGCGCTCGTAGACCATCGGATCGTCCATCCGCGGGAGCACGGCGGCGATCGCCTTGGCGTCGTTGGCCAAACCTGCCAGAGCGATCGCGGCGAGCGAGACCTCGCGCTCGCGGTGGCCGATCAGCTCGCGCACGTGGGCGCGGGTCTGCGGGCTGATCGCGGCGACCGGATCGTCGACCAGCGACGCCAGCTCGCGCTCGGACAAGGCCACGCGCAGGCGAGCGAGCGCCTCCACGGCGGCCGCCCGAGCGCCACGCATCTCGTCGTCGAGCAATGGCAGCAAGAGGCTCACCGCCTCTGGATCGCCGCTCGTGCCCAACAGCGCCGCGGCGCCCTTGCGGGTGACGGGGTGGTTGAGCAGCGGCGCGACCCGAGCGACCGGGACCTTGGCCCCAGCCGCCCGCAGGGCATCGAGCGCGTAGAGCTGCAGCATCTCGAGCTCGTCGCCGAGCAGCTGCTCGAGCGCCGCGATCGCCTTCGGCCCGCCGATCTCGCCGAGGGCCGCGGCCGCCGACGCGCGGAGGTTCTCGTCGGCCTCGGTGTCGCGCAGGAACAAGATCAGCAGCGGGATCTCGGACTCGCCACCGATCTGGCCGATCAGATCGACCATCAGCCGGGTCCCGGAGCCGTGCTTGTCGGAGGGATCGAGGCGGCGGAGGATCTTCGGGAGGCTCGCCCGGCCGAGCTGGATCAGCACGTCCTGGCAAGCTGCCCGCGCACTCACCCCGCCCCCGGCGATCGCCTTGGTGTCCTGCTCGCGACCCGCGTAGATCGCCGACTCCAGCGGATCGATCACGCCGTCGATCAGCGTGTCGATCAGCGCCTCGATCGTCGGACCGTCGGGCTGCTCGGTCGCGAGGACCATGAGGATCTCCTCGACCGCTTGCTTGCGCTCGCGCCAGCCCTCGTCGCCGAAGCGCTTGATGCAGTCGAGCAAACGGGGCGGCAAGCCGGCGCTGCCGCGTCCGGTGACCTTGGTTCCTCC
>CBFGLP010001437.1:0-6611 GCA_965649595.1 uncultured Myxococcales bacterium
CGCCCGCACCGACCAGTTCAGCTTCTGTGTCGCGCTCTACGAGGGGCTCTACGGGCGCCGACCCTTCACGGCCCAGGGCATGCTCGCGCTCTCGCTCGCGGTTCGCGAGGGCCGAATCGACGAGCCGAGCGAGCCCGTCGATGTCCCGGCCTGGCTGAGGGCGATCGTGCTGCGCGGGCTCTCGCCTGCACCTGCAGATCGCTGGCCCTCGATGCGCGCGCTCTTGGACGCGCTCGCCATGGATCCACAGGCCCGCCGCACGCGACTGCTGCGGCGTGGGGCCTTGGCGATGGTGGTCGCGGCGGCGCTCGGTGGGCTCGCATGGTTGACGGCGAGCGAGGTCCGCTTCAACGCGCGGCAGCGCTACTGGAACGGCTTCACCGAGCAAATGCTGGGGATCGAGCGCGAGCGGGGCGTTCGGCAGGCCAACGACGACGCGCTACGGGCCCGCGACGCGACGCGCATGAGCGTGTATCGCAGCTACCGGCCGAAGGAGGGGGTCGTGGATCATGAAGACCCGACGGTCGCGGCGGTGCTGCTGCGCGAGGTCGAAGGCAGCGCGCGCGCGAGCGAGGCTTGGATCTCGGCGGCCAATCAGATCCTCGGGCGGCCGATCAGCCGCGCGGTGCTGACTGGGCATCGCGACGCGATCACGGCGCTGGCGTTCGCGCCGGATCCCAACATCCTCTACTCGGGCTCGATGGACGGCGAGGTGCGGCGCTGGGACATCGCGAGCGGGCGCAGCGAGCTGATCACCGCGCACGCGAACGATGTCAACGATCTCGCGCTGAGCCCAGATGGTCGGATGCTCGTGTCGGCGTCGAAGGACGGGAGCGTGCGGAGCTGGTCGGTCGATTCGCCAGAGCCAGCGCAGACGCTCGTCCGGCACGAAGGCGAGGTCATGAAGGTCGCGTTCAGCCGGGACGGACGACGCCTGGTCAGCGCCGGGAAGGACGGCACTGCCCGGGTTCGAGATTTTTCCACGGACTCGTGGGTGACCCTCGTTGGCCACTCGGGGGCCGTGTACTCGGCGGAATTCGACGCGTCGGGGGAGCACGTCGTCACGGCGTCGGCAGATCGGAGCGCGCGAGTGTGGCGGGTCGTGGATGGCCGCACGGTGAGCGAGCTGCTCGGTCACGAGCAGGCGGTCTTTCACGCCCGCTTCGTCGACGAGCGGCGAGTCGTCACGGGATCGGACGATGGCACGATTCGTCTGTGGCAGCTCGCAGGCGACTCGCTGGTGCCCGGCGAGGTGCTCGTGCGTCACACAGCTGCGATCACTTCGCTCGACTTGCACGAGCACCGATTCGTCTCGGCCGCCTACGATGGCGGCGTGATCGTCGGCTCGCTCGAAGCGCCCTACGTGTCGAACGAGCTCGAAGGGCAGGGCGCGGTCGTTTGGGCGGCGATATTCAGCCCGAGCGGAGCGCAGGTGGTGACCGCGTCCTTCGATACCACCGCGCGCCGGATGAGCGCGGACGGTCGGGGCGTCGCGGAGGTGTTCAAGGGGCATCGCCAGGGTCTCATTCGGTCGGTGATCGATCGCTCTGGCCGCTGGCTGGCGACCGGGTCCTACGATGGCAGCGTGCGGGTGTGGGACCTCGAGCGTCCGCGCCTCGAGATTCCACTACTGGGACACGAGCGCGCGGTGTACTCCGTCGCGTTCGATTCGAGCGGCGAGCGGGCGGTGTCGGTGTCACGCGATGGTACTGCGCGGCTGTGGGACGCGAAGGACGGTACCCACCTCGCAAAGCTCGATGGTGGCCACGGCTCACTGGACGTCGCGTCGTTCAGCCCCGACGGCCAAACTCTGGTGACTGCAACCAAGCAAGGGATCGTCGAGCTGTGGGATCTAGAGACGCAGCAGCTGCGATCTCTCGAGGGGCACCACGGGGTGGTGTGGAGCGTCAGCTTCGATGCGAGCGGTGAGCTGCTCGGGTCTGCGTCGGTCGACGGGACGGCGCGAGTCTGGAATGTCGCTAGCGGCGACGAATTGCTCACACTGCGCGGCCACACCGACGCGGTCCATGGCGTAGACTTCGAGCCCGGTGGCGCACGGGTGGTGACGGCGTCGCGCGATGGCACCCTACGACTTTGGTCCCGCGCCGACGGTGCGGAGCAAGCGGTGCTGCGTGGACACACGGGTAGCATTTGGATGATGGTGCGCAGCCCCGATGGTCGGACCCTAGCGACCGCCTCCGAGGACGGCACCGCGCGGCTGTGGCCCGACGATCGGCCCGAGCACGCGATCGTCCTTCGTGGCCACGTCAAGCCGGTCTGGTCGGTCGCCTTCGATCGACTCGGGACCCGCGTGGTGACCAGCTCTTTCGACGGCACCGCGCGAGTGTGGAACAGCGAGGACGGCAGCTTGCTAGCGACGCTGACCGGCCACGCGGAGGTCGTCTGGCGGGCTTGTTTTACCCCGGACGGGCGCGTGACTACGGTCTCCGACGACAACACGATACGGGTTTGGTCGCCCGGCTCGGACGCGCTGCCGATCGTCTTGACCGGTCACGGCGACGGTGTCACTGGCCTCGCCATCAGCCCCGAGGGCGACCGGATGTTGACTGGCTCGGCGGATGCGACCGCCAAGTTATGGCGTCTCGATCTTCTGAGCAGCGAGCCGGACGTGCTGCACGAGCGGCTCGTCGAGGTCACGCGCTTCTGCCTGCCCGCCGAGCAGCGGGTGCGCGAGCTCGGTGAGGATCCTGGCGAGGCCGAAGCCTCGTCGATTCGCTGCGAGCAGGCCCGAGGACGCTGAGCCCAAAGGCCGAGGCCTCGAGTGGAGGAAGGGAGCAGCCACTCGAGGCCTCGGTACCGCGGCGCCACCACAGCGCTACGGGAACGAGACAGGGATCGGATTCGACTGGGACTGGCCGTCGGCCAGCGCGAACTTCAGCAGCGCCGAGCTGGTCTGAGGCGCGTCGACCGTTACTACCGTGACATCGACCGCCGGGTTGTTGATCAGCGCTACGACGCTGCCGTCGAAGGGATAGGCCTTGGGTGCCCGGGTGACGTCGTAAACGACCAGCGTCGCGCTCGTGACCGAGCCCTTGTACGAGGGCTCGATGCTGATGTTGACGACGTCGTCGTCGAGGTAGTTGCCGGCCGCGATCTCGGCGCTGCACCGCGAGCAAACCGGCAGCTCCGGCTGCGGATCTGCGAGCTCGGTCCACTGGAAGGGATCACAGCTCGGCACGTCACCGGGCAGCCCCGACGCGTAGGTCGTGACGCTGGTGCTCGGATCGCTGATCACCTGATGGACCGCGGAGAAGAAGTCCCCGAGGTTGCCGTCTTGAGCTGGCGGTTCAACTTCACACTGGAGCTCCGGGCACTCGGCGCCAGGCATGCCGATGCAGGCGGCGGTCAGGGCTCCGCAGACCGAGATCCGGTTGATGCTCGAGCTCCCGCCAGCAAGCTCGAAGTCGGCTTGATCACCGGTGTCCCAACCTGCCGAGTAGAGCCGCTCGACGACCTCGTCAGGGGTCAGGTCGTGGCGGTAGGACCACAGCAGCGCGGCTGCTCCGGACGCGACCGCGGACGCGACCGAGCTGCCGGTCAGGGTCTCGGTCGCCAGGCCGTCATCCACGATGGTCGCGTTGGCCGCGTAGCTGGCCAGCCGCGGTCGACCACCGACACGAGCGTTGATCAGTGGTTGATCGAATTGGTCGACGCCGCCGACGGCGTGGACGAGCGGGCGATACGAGCCAGGCCCACCGAACACCGGATGATCGATGAGCGGCTGGAAGCCCATCGCGGCGCACTCGGACTCGGTCGGCGCCGGGATCTGCTCGAACCCGGCCGGGTCGAGCGGGCCCGTGTGGTCCTGGGCGCAGCCCTCGTCGGGGTTGTTGCCCGCCGCCGCGAACACCAGCGCGCCTTGGCACGAGGCGTACTCCAGGGCGGTACGGAGCGAGCGCTGAGGGCCGCGGTCGGGATCGGTGGTGTGATCGGCGAGGCGCTCCCAGCCGAGGCTGAGGTTGATGACGAGGCGCCGAGGGGTGCCCTGGGGATCGGCGAGCGTCCGCTCGCGCCAGTCCCCGACCGCCTCGTAGATCGCCAAGGCCAGATCACCTTGGGTGCCGTGCTCTCCGCCTTCGATCCAGTTCGGCGGCGTCGCCCAGTTGTCGCGCGGCATTGCGAGCACGTGGTGGATGGTCTCGAGGCAGGTTGCATCGCCCTCCGGGCAGGCAATGTCGGCGATCAGCGCGGCCATGTACTCGCCGTGCTGGTTGACTGGATCGACGAACGGGTCCTCGGCGGCGCGCTGCGAGACCGTGTCGATGACGGCGATGTCGACCGGTATGCGGAAGTCCTGGGTCGATCCGAGCTCGGGGCCGCTGACCCAGTCGATGTTGTCGCGGAACGCCTCGTGCAACTCGACACCGACCGAGAGATCGTTGAGATCACCCTGCGGGAACTCCCCGCGGCAGTCGGCCGCGACCGAGCTGAGATCCATGTAAGGCGAGGCGTCGATCGCCTCGAGCAGCGGGTCGTAGAACCCGAGCTCCTCGGGCAAACCACCGGCGTACTCGTACATGCAGTAGCGTCGCAGCTCGCTCGGAACGGCCTGCGTGAGCGCGTCCACGCCCGGCGAGCCGTCCTCGAACATCGTCGACCAGACCCACCCTGGCGGCACGGCCTCGCGCAGACCACAGCTCTCGTTCGGGTCATTGAGCACGCCGATGACCCGCGCAGCGGGGCAATCGATGATGGGTCCCGCGTAGGGCTCTGCGTCGGAATGCGCAGCGACTCGATCCGCCGATCCGGCGATCGGATCGCTGGGCTCGGCCGGCTCGGCGTCGTCGATGTACAGGTCGTCTTCGAGCGCACAGCCGCCGAGCAGCAGCGAGCATGCGAGCAGGTAATCGAACATCTTCATGATCTGGCTCCCTTCCATGCGGCCGGGTGGTTGGGCCGGCCGTGAGCGTCGCTCTGCCCCTGAAGTACCGGGCGTCGACGAGTGGATTAAGGCCGATCGTCGAACTTTTGAGGGGCGTGGATTTTGGTGAGCCAGCCCGCTCGCTCGCACCGCCACCGGCTCGCGGATGCCCCACGGGGGCGATCGAGCGCCTGGCTCGGTAGCTCAGCTCTGGCTGTCGCGCGCGAGCGCGTGCAGCTGCGCCGCCCACTGATCGAGGTTGCCGAGCGTGCTCTCGAGCTCGGCGGGCGAGTCCGCGAGCTCTTCGATGCGCTTGGCCAGGAGCTGACGAGCGCGTCGGATCCGGCTCTTGGTCGTGCCGAGCGGGAGCCCTAGCGATCGCGCGATGTCGGCATCGGACATGTGCTCCCAATAGTGGAGCTCGAGCACGACCTGCAGCTCGATCGGGATCCGGCGCAGGCCCTCGAGCAAGAGCCGCTGCTCGCGTTGCTGCGCGTAGGCCCGGCTGGGTGTCGGATCGAGATCCCGAGCGGTGACCGTGCCGAGGTCGAAGCGCGCCCGCTCGGTCATGCGGTCGCGGAAGTGCTTGCAGAGCTGACGGTAGGCGACCCCGAATAGGTAGCTGCGAAAGCTACCCTCGCCGCGGTAGCGCTCGACGCCCTCGATGCAGCCCAAGAAGGTTTGCTGCACGAGGTCGGAGGCGTCGGGCCCGACCTTGTTGCGGAAGAATCGGTCGAGCGCGTGGAAGTGGCGCTCGAACAGCTGCTTTCCGGCCGCTTTGTCGCCCTTGCGCCAGGCCTCCACGAGCTCGCCGTCGGTCGCCATCGCGAGGGCAGTGTAACCCGCGAGGTGGGCAGGGGCGACGAGCGCTGGTTCGTGGCCGCTACACGAGCTTGATCAGCAAGAACGCGATCAGCACGAGCGTCAGCAGCAGCACCGTCGTCCCCACACCCCAGGGCCGGTAGGTCTCGCTCTGCGGATCCGGCATCGAGCCGAAGCGCCGCGCGACCGAGCTCGGGATCCCGTCGATCAGCCCGCGGTGGAAGGGCTCGGCTGCGAGCAGGAGCGGGTGGAAGACCCAGCGCCAGCTGGCTGGGATCAGCCGCCGGTAGATCCAGTCGAAGTCGAGCGTGATCGTCAGCGTCCGCTTGAGCATCCCGAGCAGCAGGAAGAACGCGAGGCCCGAGAAGAGCAGCAGCTGCAGCTGGTTGATCACGTGCGCGTAGGAGAACGCCTCGTAGATCGCGTCGCGCTCCGGCTGGAAGGGCAGGATCGAGTAGAGCGGGTCCGGCCACACGCCGAGCAGGATGCAGGCGCCCGCGAACAGGATCATCGCCGCCTTCATGTTGGCGGGCGGATCGATGCCGCGCTCGCCCGTGTCGGGCTTTTGGAAGAACACGAACCAGGGGAACTTGATACCGGCGTGCAAGAACACGCCGGCCGAGGCCGCGACCAGCACGAACCATGCGAGCGAGGGGTGCAGCAGCGTGTCCCAGACCATCTGGCCGGCGACCTCGCTGCTCGGCGCCCACAGCTCGGGCCGCGCGGCCGCGTCGGTGATCATCGACTTGGTCGTGAAGCCCGAGGTCAGCGGGACCGACGAGATCGCCAGCGCGCCGATGATGCCGCACCACATCGTGATCGGCATCGCGCGGTAGAGCCCGCCGAGGTCCGTGCACTTGCGCTTTTGGGTCATGAACAGGACCGAGCCGGCCGACATCAGCAGCAG
>CBFGLP010001438.1:0-2512 GCA_965649595.1 uncultured Myxococcales bacterium
CGCCCGCGACCGAGCCATCGAGTCCGTCGCCCGCGACCGAGCCATGGCTCGGGGCTCGGCCCGCCCACGTGGGGAATTACCCCGCCGCGCTGATGCGCGAGACCTCCCGACTGCGTCTACTACCGAGCAAGCTCGGACGGCACAGCCAGCCGGATGCGTGGGTCTGGGCTATCGCTATTCGCAGCTATTCGCAGCTATTCGCAGCTATTCGATCGGAAACAACAACTCACTCTTCGACCAAGTGACAGGTGACCGTGCCATCGCCATTGTCCGAGGTCTCGTCGCAGAACACGACCTTACCGTTGCAGGACACGGTCGGCGGCTTGGGCACGCAGCTATCAGCCGTCTCCGAGGTGCAGCACAGCGCGTCCGACCAAGTCGGCTCCGCGGGCGCGTAACCGACGCAGTAGCCATGCTCGCAGGCGTCGTCGAGCGGGATGTAGGCCTGCACCAACCCGGTCAGCGGCTCGATGACCTCGCCGTACTCGACGAAGTACGCCCACGAGCCCGTCATGCACGGAGCGGTGCCCTTGAGAGTAGCGGTGACGCGATTCCAGCACACATCCGCCTTCAAGACCGGCGCGCTCGGACCGGTATAGCTGCAGGCAGCCGGGGCCGAGTCGCACAGCGACCGATAGCTGCTGGCCTCGACCGGCGGTTGCGGAGCGAAGCCCAGCAGACCCGCAGCGAGAGTGAACAGGAAGACCTTCGACGACAGCTCGTTGCCACGCATGCCCATCTTCATACCCAACCTCGGGGTCGGGATGCGAGCGGGCTGAGCTACGAATTTTGTGCACTGTAATGATTTGCGGTCGCAGCCCACATCGACTCGTGCTCATCGAAAATGCTGCTTCGCGTGCGTCCTTTGGTGCAGGAGCACGGCCTCGCGATCAGGAGACGAGCTCGATGATCGTCTCCTGCCCATAGGGTCATGATTTACGACTGCTGTCAGTCGATTCGTCGTTCTCGCCGTGCTCGGAATTCGATTGAGCACACGGCTGTTCTTCGCTACCGACCGCATTGGAAATGATGCGTCGGGCGGGAAGTGGGCCAAGGGCCACGGGAAAATTCCTTAGATTCCTTCTGCTAGCGCGCATGTGTCCCATTTTGATCTCGACGAGAGATCTCTCTCTTGGATTTGGGGCTACTTAACCCCAAACTAAGGGTTTTCACGGGGACATGGCCCTAGGAGCAGTGCAACACCGCTCGCACACTGGTAATCTAAACAGCGTATGTTTCCAGCCTAGATTATCTCCTCTTCTACCAGGATGTCAGTACGTAGCACATACTTGGTTCCCTGGCTCACAGGTTCACCGGAGTGCAAGAGCATGTGCTGGAACACCAGCGCGGCACCTCGCTGCGGTTGTATGACTCGACTCTGGTCTGGGAAATTCGTCTCACCGCCGACAAAGTCATCATTTAGGTATACGAGCAGCGTAAATGCACTGCGCGTTTTCACGGAGACCGAGCTCGACTCGGTCTCCGGCGCGCCGAGCATGCGTGTCGAATCGGGTCCACGATAGCTCTGATCACGGTGGAGGCCGAAGCGCTGTCCCACACGATAGCGATAGCAGCGCAGACGATCATGGATACCCACCACGGCGCGACCGCGATATCGAGCCGGCATGCTCGGCCGCAAGCGCGCGTGCAGCAGCGAGACGAGCTCGGGATCTTCGAGCAGCGCGAGATCGTTATCGCGGACCTCGGGTCGTCGCTCCCGGCCTTCGAAGCCGTTTACCGTGGCTGGAAGCCACACCCCGGCCTCGGCGCGATCGATCAAGTCCGCGCAGTGGGACGCTGAGAGCACCTCGGGCACTGTCCAGAGGAGTGGCAGATCGAGGTCGAAATGATCAATGAACACGCGGTCGATCAGTCTGACGATGATGAAGGCGAACGCACGCAGAGCGGGCCAAGTAGTGAGCTGAAAAGGGCCACGTCATCAATTATCGAAGAATGTGCACTCCAGATCCGCGGCGAGCGCATAATCCCTGTGCTCAGTTGCGTTCGGAACGCAACCGAGCACAGGGATTGACGACCCAGGAGCATGCGGAACACTCGGCGCTCGAGCTCGCTCTCGGCTCCATCCTCGAGCAGGTACGCCCACGCCGCGTGGGTCGCTGCTAGCTCACCGAGCGATACGCCGCCGAGCTCGCTGGAGGTCACGAGCCCGAGGCGATCGAGCTCGCAGCGCTCGTACAACAATGCAGAGCCCCTCAGCCCGGGCGGGCTAGTTGAGCCCGGGCGACGAGGACGAGGCCGTGGCCGTGGTTGCGAGCGGAGCTGCGGGCGCGAGCGCCAGCTCGAGCACCTCGTCGATGTCGGTGACGAAGTGCAGGGTCATGTCCTTGCGCGCGCTCGCCGGGATGTCGGGCTCGTCCTTGCGGTTGCGCAGGGGCAGCACGACCTCGCGGATACCCGCGCGATGGGCCGCGAGCACCTTCTCGCGCACGCCCCCGACCGCGAGCACGTGCCCACGCAAGGTCACCTCGCCGGTCATCGCGATGTCGTGCCG
>CBFGLP010001439.1:0-1518 GCA_965649595.1 uncultured Myxococcales bacterium
GAGCTGGCGCGGCTGCATCGGCTCGACGCGGAGGGGCGCATCACTCGATCGACCCGCGACCGCTTCGCGCTCTTCTTCATCGGGTGGCTCGGCGGTCCGCAGGACTACGTCGAGCAGTTCGGTCACCCGCGTCTGCGGATGCGTCACGCTCGTGTGCCGGTCGATCTGGCCATGCGCGACGCCTGGCTTCGCTGCATGAGCAGCGCGCTCGACCAGTGCGAGGTGGTCGGGCCGATCCGCGACTTCCTCGATCAGCGCCTCGCCGAGGTCGCGGACTTCCTGCGCAACCAACCCGGCTAGCCGAATAGGGCTTCGACCCTTTCTCGTCCCTCGGCTGGCTGACCAATGGTCATCTCGCGAGTAGGTTGACATCATGTCATTCCACTGGTGTGGCATGATGCAACAATGCTCATAGTCCTGACCCGGGGGACGCCCTCAAATGTGTATATTTTCTCCAGTGGTTTCCGGCCCCCAGGCCAACGCGAAACCGGCGCCGTACCAGCCCGGGGGGTCAGGAAGGGCATTGGAGCATCCTAGAGCGGTCCTGGTGTGATCAACCCCACTCGCCGAACGAAGCAGCGCTGCCCCAAAGACCAATTCTTCTGTGATTCCCGAAGCTTGCAAAATTGCGTCAGGATTCCTGGCCGCAAGTGGGAGCCGGGCTAGCCTAAAAATCGGACGGCGGGGTGCACGGGTTCGCGAGCTTCGAGCAACTAACCCCATGAAGTTTTGCACCGGATGGCCGTCGAAGGGCACGGGATGGAGCCGGCAAGGCCGGCAGAGACTTAATCAGTCCGCAACCGCCCGCGGCTGAGGGGCTGAGAGACAAACCCAAGAGGATTACTCACATGTACTTGCGAAGGAACAAAGTCCGCTGTGGCGATTCCCGCCGAACCTATCTTTCGATTGCTCACAATGTGTGGTGGTCGGGCGAGGGCAACAAGAAGGCGCAAAGCCGCCCGATCGTGATTGCGTCGTTCGGTGTGGAGGACAACGTCGACGTCGATCTCGCGCGGGACGTAGTTTCGGCCGTCGAAAACACTGCTCCTCGATTCCCGACGCGGCGCGGCGAGGGCAAGGCGGCTACCGTCCGGATCGCGCAGGAGATCCGCAAGATCGAGCCCTTCTTGAAGGTGCTCGTGAGTCGCAAGCTCGGCCTCGCCGAGCACCTGCCGCAGCACCCACAGCGCGGTGAGATCCTCGAGGCGCTGATCCGCGACAAGCTGGCCGAGCCCGACCCCCTCAGCATGCGCGAGGACGAGATCATGGACTCGATCAAGAACCGCCTCGGCGGCTGACGCTGGCGTCGCGCCCAAGCAAGAGAGCCCACCCCTCGCGGGGCGGGCTCTCTTTCGTTTTCGAGCTCCTCGATCCAGGAGGCCGATCCGAGCGGGGCCACGAGCGTGGCTCCACTCCTGCTCCGATCACTGGCCCTTGTCCGACTTCGCCTCGGGCGTCGCCGTCGCGCGCAGGTCGATGTCTTGCAGCAAGTCCTCGAGCTCGATCTTCTTCTCGAGC
>CBFGLP010001440.1:0-3000 GCA_965649595.1 uncultured Myxococcales bacterium
TCGGCGAAGAAGTTGTCGGGGTTGCGGTTCAAGGTCAGCTTGCCGACCCTTCGGACCGGGGCGAGCTCCTCGGGGATGATCTTGGTGACGTCGAGCAGATCGACGCCGATCTGCGCGGCCAACTGATCGTCGACGATCTGAATCCCCAGCTCGAACTCGGGGTAGTTGCCGGCCTCGATCGACTCCCACAGATCGCGCCGGTGGTAGTCGGGATCGACGCCCGAGATCTTCTGCGACTCGTCCCAGGCCAGCGAGTGGAGGCCGAGCAGCGGCTTCCAGTGGAATTTCACCATCCGCGAGCTGCCGCTCTGATCGATCAACCGGAAGGTGTGAACACCAAAGCCCTCCATCCGCGAGAAGCTGCGTGGGATCGCCCGATCCGACATCGTCCACATCACCATGTGCGCGGTCTCGGGCACCAGCCCGACGAAGTCCCAGAAGGTGTCGTGCGCCGAGGCGCCCTGCGGCATCTCGTGATCGGGCTCGGGCTTGACCGCGTGGATTACGTCCGGGAACTTGATCCCGTCCTGAATGAAGAACACCGGGATGTTGTTGCCGACCAGATCGAAGATGCCTTCGCTGGTGTAGAACTTGGTCGCGAAGCCGCGGACGTCGCGAACCGTATCGGCGGATCCGCGCGAGCCCTGGACCGTCGAGAACCGGACGAACACCGGCGTCTCGCGGGTCGGATCACACAGGAACTCGGCGCGGGTCAGATCGGCCAGCGACTCGTACACGCGAAACACCCCGTGGGCTCCGGACCCGCGCGCGTGCACGACCCGCTCGGGGATCCGCTCGTGGTCGAAGCGGGTCAGCTTCTCGCGCAAGTGAAAGTCCTCGAGCAGCGTCGGGCCGCGAACCCCAGCCTTGAGTGAATCATCGGTGTGCGGGATCGGGATCCCCTGATCGGTCGTCAGGACCCCGCGGGGGCTGAAGCGGTTGCGATCGAGGTCGATGTCCTTTTCGCTACGGCGGGAGGACGGGCAGTTGCCATCTTGGTCGCTCATGGGGCGAGAGCATCCGGCGATGGGAATGCTCGTCCGCGGATTCGACCGCTAGAGCGTTACATAGGTTCGCGAGGGGAGGGTGGCGTGGCGCCACCGCGGCGCTGCTAGCGATCACTATCGTGAGCGTCGTATTGGTCCCACTATCTCGACCCTTCCCGCTCGGTCGCGAGAGGTCGTTCAGCCTCGCTCGCCCCGGATCGCCTCGAGCACTCGCTCGAGCACCGCGTTGACCACTCCGGGGTTCGCCTGGCCCTGGCTGCGCTTCATCACCTGGCCGACGAAGAAGCCCTTGACCTTGTCCTTGCCGCCGAGCACCTGCTCGAGCTGGGCCGGATTTGCGGCGATCACCTCGCGGATGATCGCCTCGATCGCGGAGGTGTCCGAGACCTGCTTGTAGCCGTCGCGCTCGACGATCCGGCTCGGCGCGAGCCCCTCGCGGTAGGCCTTGTCGAATACCTCTTTGGCGGCACGACGGGAGATCACGTCACGCTCGACCAACTCGACGATCTCGGCGATGCCCGCGGGCGTGATTGGGCTATTCGTGATCGGGCGATCATCGGCGTTGAGCAGGCCGAGCAGCTCGTCCTTGATCCAATTGCCGATCTGCTTGGCTGGCGGGTTGGTCCCCGCGGCCGCCAGCGCCTCGCCGAAGAACGCGGCCAAGCCAGGATCGGCCGTCAGCACGCCCGCGTCGTAGGCACTCAATCCGAGCGCGACATAGCGACGACGCAGCGGCCAGGGCAGCTCGGGCAGCGCGGTTCGGGTCGCGGCGACCGTCGCTTCGTCGATCTGCAGCGGCGGCATGTCGGGCTCGGGGAAGTAGCGATAGTCGGCTGCCTCTTCTTTGGTTCGCATGACCCGCGTGATGTCGCGGGCGGTGTCGTAGGTCAGCGTCGATTGAATCACCCGCTCGCCGCGGTCGAGCAGATCGGCCTGCCGCCGGATCTCCGCGTTGATCGCCGACTCGAGGAACTTGAACGAATTGAGGTTCTTGATCTCGCAGCGGGTCCCGTACGCGCTCGCGCCTCGCTTGCGCAGCGACACGTTGGCGTCGCAGCGCAGCGTGCCCTCTTCCATGTTCGCGTCGGAGATGTCGAGGTAGCGGACGATCGTCCGCAGCTCGCGGAGATAGTCGGCTGCCTCGGCGGCGGAGCGAATGTCCGGCTCGGACACGATCTCGACCAAGGGCGCGCCGGCGCGGTTGTAGTCGACGAGGCTGACCTCGTCACCGACCAGGTGCATGTTCTTGCCCGCGTCCTCCTCCATGTGGATCCGCTGCAAGCGGATCTGCTTGGTCGCGAGCTCGTCGCGGCCCGCCTGCGCGGCGGCGTCGGGGATCTCGATCCAGCCGCCGCGGGCGTAGGGGTGATCGGACTGGGTGATCTGATAGCCCTTGGGCAGATCGGGATAGAAGTAGTGCTTGCGAGCCCAGCGGCTGATCGGCTGGATCTCGCAGTGGACGGCCAGCGCCAGGCGCAGCGCGAGCTCGACGGCCCGGCGGTTGGGCACGGGCAGCGTGCCGGGCATGCCGAGCGTGTAGGGGTCGGTCTGGGTGTTGGGCTCGGCTCCGACCGCATAAGCACAAGGCGAGAACATCTTCGTCGCGGTCTTGAGCTGGCAGTGGACCTCGAGACCGATCACGACTTCGTAGTCGGCGATCGCCATGTCAGTTGCCTCCCTCGCTCGTCGTCAGCCCGGAGTGCGGCGCGAGCTCGTGGTGCCAGGGTGTCGCAGCCTCGTGAGCCGCGGCGATGCGCAGGAGCGTGGGCTCGCCCAGGCGTGGGCCAATTAGCTGCAAGCCGATCGGCAGGCGTGGGCGGGTGCTCGTGGGATTGGAAAAACCGCCGGGGATCGAGATCGCCGGAAGCCCCGCCAGCGGAGCGCCGATCGTAAAGACGTCGGACAGGTACATCGCGAGCGGGTCGTCGACCTTCTCGCCGATCCGAAAGCCCGGGATCGGCGAGGTCGGGCATGCGATCGCGTCGCAGCGCTC
>CBFGLP010001441.1:0-6078 GCA_965649595.1 uncultured Myxococcales bacterium
TGCTCGCGCAGCTCGAAGCTCGCGCCCGCAGTTGCTGCCATTCGAGCGGCGTCGACGTTCTCCTGCGTGCCGGTGTCGAAATTGTCGAGCCCGATCACCCGCTGCCCGAGCGCGAGCAAGTGCTCGGCGAGGTGCGAGCCGATGAACCCGGCCACGCCCGTGATCAACCAGGTCCGCGGGCGCGCCCGCAGCTCGTCTTCGACCAACTCGATCGCTGCTCGCTCGGTCATCTATGCCGGCTCCTCCGCCTTGTCGGCCGCGGACGACCGACTCGATTGCTCGTGGCTCCGGTACGTGTAGTACTCGGAGGTGTAACGCTTGCCCTCGTCGCGGCTGTCGTGCTCGTTGAGCACCACGCCGAGCAGGTTCGTATCCCCCTGCCGCAGCACGGTCAGCGCCCGCTGCACGTCGCTGCGGGTGGTCGCGCGGCAGCGGGCGACCAGCACCACGCCGTCGACCTGCGGGGCGAGGATCAGCGGATCCGTGACCGGCAGCGCCGGCGGCGAGTCGATCACGATCACGTCGAAGCGCACGCGCAGATCGGCGATCAGCTTGCGGCAAGCGGCGGACTCGAGCAGCTCGGCCGGGTGCTCCGGGATCCGCCCGCAGGTCAGCACGGTCAGCTCCTTGGGCGCGCCCTCGAGCTCGCCTTGCAGCGCCTCGTCGAGCTCATGCTCGCCTTGCAGCACGGTCGCGAGGCCGATGTCTTCCTTGCCGACGACCGGCGGGAACACCTGGTGCAGCCGAGGCCGACGCATGTCGGCGTCGATCAGACAGACTTTTTTCCGCGCCTGGCAGTAGCTGAGCGCGAGGTTCATCGCGGTCGACGACTTGCCCTCGGCCGAGGCCGGCGAGGTGACCAGCAGCGCGACCGAGCGCTCGCTCGAGGTCATGAAGGTCAGCGCGGTCCGGATGCCGCGGCAGCGCTCGGCCATCATCGACTGCGGGTAGATGTGGGTATAGAGGTCGCGGCGGCGTCGCTGCGCTCGCACGTTGCCGACCCCGAGCACCGGGTCGGCGGGCAAGAGCGGCAGCTGACCGAGCGTCGGTAGACCGAAGCCCGAGAGCGCCCGCTCGAGGTCGGCGACGCTGCGGATCCGATGGTCGCGCAGGTCGATGATCAGCGCGAACACAGAGCCGAACGAGAGCCCGAGCACGGCCGCGATCGCGAGCAGCAAGAGCTTGCGCGGCCGGACCGGCTCGTGCGGGAGGGTCGCGAAGTCGAGCACCTCGACCGGCGGGATCTCGACCCGGTTGCTGACCCCGATCTCGTCGGCGCGGCTGCGCAGCTTGTCGTAGGTCTCGGCCGCGTTCTTGGCTTCGCGCTCGAGCTTGCGGTAGTCGGGCTCGAGCTTGCCGAGCTCGAGCGCCCGCTCGCGCTCCTCTTCGAGCGCGGCCTCGAGCTTCGTCTCGGTCTCGCTCGCGGCCTTGTAGCGGGCCTCGAGCGTGTCGAGCTGGCCCTTGGCCTCGCTCTTGACGCGCTTCTCGATCAGCGAGACACGCTGCTGAGCCTTCTGCCAGCGCGGGTGCTTCTCGCCGTAGCGCATGTCGATCTCGGCGAACTCGCGCTCGGCGTCGAGCTGCTCGCCGAGCATGCTGTCGAAGATGATCCGCTCGCTCGAGCTGAGCAGCGAGGCCCCGGCCAGGCTGCCGGCCTGGTGCAGCTTCTTGCCCTGCTTGAAGATCGCCTCGGCGGCGATCCGCTCGGCCTGCGCGTTCTTGGCCGCGGTCGAGAGCGTCGAGATGTTCTGCGCGATCAGGTTCTGGCGATCCTCGAGCGAGATCGAGGTGATCTTGTTGGTCCGCTTGAACTCCTCGAGGTCCTTGTCGGCCTGCTCGAGCGCCTCGGAAGCGGTCGTGAGCTCGACCTCGAGGTCGGTCTTGGCCTTGGTCCCGGTGTCGCTGCGCCGGCGCGTGATGTGGGCCAGATAGGCCTTGGCGACCGCGTTGGCGATGTCGCGGGCGACCTCGGCGTCCGGGTACTCGGCCGCGATCGCCATCACGCTCGAGCCGCGCACCTCCTCGACGCTGATCATCGACTGCAGGCGCCGGACCGGATCGACCTCGGCCTCCAGCTGCTCACGCTGGGTGGCGTCGCGGATCCCATCGGTACCCAGGAAGGTCGAGTCGTTGGCGAGCCCGAGCTCGGCCAGCGCCGCCTCGGAGACCTTGCGGCTGAGGATGATCTCGCGCTGGGTCTCGAAGTACTGCTTGTAGCCGAGCCGATCCTTGGTCTCCTCCTCGGTCACGCCGCGGACCTTGTCGAGCACCTGCGGACCGTTGGGGTTGACCACCATCGTCGCGACCGCGCGCCACTGCGGACGCAGCAGCGAGATCGCGAGCACGCCGATCGCCAGCGCCAAGCCGGTCGTGACCACGACGACGAGCCAGCGACGATGGAGCACCGCGAGCAGCTTGAGCAGCGCGTCGAGGGCATCGGTGCCGCCGGCCGAGATCGACTCCGCGCCGCCGCCCGACGGGGTCGCGCCCGAGGGCGGCGCGCCGGGAGGCTGGACGGACGGGGCGGGCATCGGTCGCACGAGCTTATGAGCGGCGCCCTCCCCTGTCCAAGAAGCGTGTCTCGGTGAGGGGAGGGGAACGCCCCTCCGGGGCTCGGGAGCTGTATAGAGCCTCGAAGGCAATCCCTTCACAGCCGCGCGCGAGCGCGTGGGCGGAGCCTCACGAGCCCGAGCGCGAGCAGGGCCAAGAGCGCAGCACCGCCGCGCGGGGCAGCGGGGTCGGTCGTGCAGCTACACCCTTGCTCTGTATCGCCGCCCTCGTCTTCGCCGACCTCGTCACCCCCACCGGGCCCGTCGTCCCCGAACCCAGGGCCCATGCAGTTCTCGTCCGGGATGAAGAAGAGCGGCGGGTTCGGCTCTGGCGGGACGGTCCACTCGATCGCCACGCTGTCCTCGAGCTCGCCGAGCCGGGCCGTCAGCACCGCGCTGCGAACATCCGGCTCGTCGAGCAGCGGCTCCTCGCAGCGGGTCGACAAGCTGGCGTAGTCGGGTGTGCGGGCGTCGTTCTCGAGCGAGCCCGGGTACACGGAGATCACGCCCTCGCTCACCTCCCACTCGACCGGCGCCGCATGGAGCACGCGCCCCTGCGCGTCGCGGACGATCGCGCGGGCACCTTTTGGGTCACCTTCTTGGCTCCCGACCACGAGATCGAGGCTGGCGGCCTCGCTCGCGTCTACTCCGATCAGCGAGGGCGACTCGAGCGAAAGGCCGTTGGGCAGCTCGGCGCGCAGCTTGCCCGTCGCGTTGGGTCCGAGCCGCACCGGCAGCTCACCGGAGAACAGGTAGTCGTCCTCGTCGAGCGACACGGCCTCGATCCCGCTCCCCTCGATGCTCAGCGTGTCGGGCTGGTGGATCCAGAACACTCGCCCGCCGACGTCGTCGAGCCGCAGCATCGGCGCGTCCACCTCGCCAACAACCACCCGCCGCTCGGCGAGCGGATCTTCGCGCAGGTCCGCGGCCGAGCTGCCCGCGGCCAGACCGATCAGCGTGACCTCGCCGAAGGGCGAGCTGCCGTCGAGCAGCCGATCGCGCCAGTCATCGAAGCCCAGCTGCAGCTCGGGGCTCGGCTCGACCACGGCGAAGCGCAGCAGATCGGCGTCGACGGAGTCGAGCTCGCAGGTGCCCGTGGGCTCGAGCGACCAGACCACCTCGCCAGCCCCCGCGAAGCTCAAGCAGCCCTCGGCGTCGATCGTGGCGGGGCCGGTGAGCGTCTCGTCGAAGCAGGCACGCAGCGCCGCGGTGTCTTCCGGCGTGTGCAAGTAGTCCCAACCATCACCTCCCTCGACGTTGTTGGCGACCAGCGTCGGACACATCCGGGTGCCCGAGAGCACCCGATCGCCGCTGCGAAATTCATAGAGGCGATCGGCGAGGCCGCCGAGGTCGAAGCCAATCTGACCTAGCTCCCCCGTATGATAGCAACCGGACCCGGCGAGGCCCAAGCACAGTATCAGGGTGAATCGCGACGAATGTATCGACCACATGCCGCGAAGAGTACCCGCGATATCGTGCTCGGATCATGCCCTGGATCACGGGAGGCGCGTTGCAAAATACTGCGGCATTTCACATCGACGGATATTCGCAATCGAATGCCGACACCGAGTCACATTATTCGCATGCCTTTCGACATGACATTCGGTGCACCTGGTCAGGACCGTCCTCGCCGGCGAGCGCGGACGAACCCGATCCCGAGCAAGCTCAGCAAGCCGAGCAGCAGCGAGCGTCCGTGCGTGTCGGTGCTGGTGCACGCGCAATTCGGCGGACCGTCGTCGAGCCCCACGTCGCCCTCGTCGTCAGGCTCGCCATCCTGCTCATCGGGCCCGTCGTCGGGCTCGTCATCCTCCTCGGCGAACAAGCAGCTCGGGTGGGGCTGAAAGTCGTTGCCGACCTCGACCGCGTCGGTCCACTCGATCCGCACGGTGTCCTCGAGCTCGCCGAGCCGAGCCCGCAGCACCGCGTGCCGCACGACTGGCTGGGCGGTCGGCGGCGCCTCGCAGGAAGTGAGCAGCAAAGCATAGTCGGCCGTGCGGGCCTGCGTGTGTAGGTGCCCTCGGTCGACGCCGATCGCACCTTCGATCACGTCCCACTCGATCGGCGCCGCATGAAGGATCTCGCCCTGTTCGTTGCGGACCACCGCTCGCGCCGCCACGGGCTCACCTTCGCTGGTTCGAGCGGCGATCAGATCGAGGCTCGCGGCCGAATCGACGGACACGCCGATCAGCGCCGGAGACTCGCGCTCGACCCCGCCGGGCAGATCGAGCTTCACGAGCCCGACCGCGCCATCGTCGATCCGAAGCGCGAGCTCGCCGGGGAAGCTGAGGTCGCCAGCGTCAAGGTTGGGCTCGACCACCTCGATCCCCTCACCGAGGACGCCGATGGCGCCTGGCACCACGGACCAGAACACCTGACCGTCTGGATCGTCGAGCCGCAGCGAGATCACGTCCAGCTCACCCGCGATCGCTCGGTGCGGGGCGTCGGCTGGATCGCGGAGCTCGTCGGGCTCGCTGCCTGGCGCGAGCCCGATGAGCTCGACGTCTCCCCATAGAGGGTTGGTCTCGAGCGCACGGGCGCGCCAGTCGTCGAAGCCGAGCGTCAGCTCGTCGCTGGCCTCGATCACCTCGAAGCGCAGCTGATCGTCCTCGACTGGGCCGAGCGAGCACTCGGGATCCGCCTCGAGCTCCCACTCGACGTTGTCGGCACGCTTCTCGAACACCAGGCAGCCCTGCACGATCTTCGCCTCGTCATCGATGTCCTCCTCGTAGCAAGCCCGCAAGCTGGCGCGATCCTGCGGGTCTTGGACGTAGTGGCCCCGATCCTGCCCGTCGCTCCACCACACGAATTGCGGACAGATCCGTGTCCCTACGAGCACGCGCTCGCCGCTCTCGAAGTCATATGTGCGATCGACGAGCCCCTCCAGCTCGAAGCCGAGCCGGCCCTTCTCCCCGCGATGACAGGCGGTTGCGAGCGCACACGCGAAGACGGGCAGAGCGAAGCGAAGCGACACCGCGATCGAAGGCATGCGCGCGGTGTAGACAATCGAGCGACGTTCGCAAGCGACTGGCCTCCCGCTGCCTGGACATTGGCGAAGCGAGGATGCTTGGGAATTCGCGCCAGCAATGGCATGATTCGGCACCAACCGAGCCGGTGGACATGAGCGACGAAGACGACGCCTTTCGCCTGAATTCGCTGCACCGGTTTCGCAAGCACTCATCGCGCTTGCTGCTGCAGGAGTACTCGCATTGCGAGGTCCCGGCTGGCTGCGGTGGTGTGGTGTTGCGGTGGATCGATCCGGACGCGGGCATGCCGATCCTGATCCGCGTCGCCAGCTTCGGGCACGTGCGGGCGTGGTTCGATGGACAGCCCTTGGTCAGCGCGCAGGCGACCCTGTCCGAGGGCGTGCACGTGTTGGCGCTCGAGATCGACGAGCTGCCCGAGCCGGGCAGGCCACTGGTCGTGGTTCTCCATGAGAACGATGGAGTCGAGCGCGTGGACGACCAGCTCCTGACCTGGACCGGCGACGAGGCCGTCGCGTGGTGGCAGACGAGGGACGCCCCGCGCGACG